>DASRRN010000654.1:0-6074 GCA_035695685.1 Acidobacteriaceae bacterium
CTATTGGCCGCCCGCAGCCGTTTTCCCTCCTGTATACGTTACCCGCCAAATGGAGTTCGAGCCGTCGTCAGAGACCAGCAAAGATCCGTCCTTCGCCACCACAACACCCACCGGACGGCCCCAGACCTTGCCGCCGGGCAGTACAAAGCCGGTGAGAAAGTCTTCGTACTCTCCCGTCGCCTTATTGTCTTTCATGGGAACAGCAATGACTTCGTAGCCGCCGCGCGGGTCCCGGTTCCACGAGCCATGCTCAGCCGCAAAGGCCCACCCATGAAAGCTGGCAGGGAACTGTTTGCCTTCATAAAACAGCATCTCGAGCGAAGCCATGTGAGGATTGACCAACACGTCCGGAACGATGACCTTCGATTTCAACTCCGGATGCTTGCCCATCAGCCGCGGGTCCGGATGGCCACCGATGTAATACCAGGGCCACCCGTAGAAGCCACCCTCTTGCACATGGGTGATGTAGTCAGGAACCAGGTTGTTGCCCAGGGCGTCCCGCTCGTTGACGGAGCACCACAGCTCGCCGGTTCCGGGCTGGATAGCTTCCCCGACGCAATTGCGAATACCGGAGGCATACACCTTCTCGAATTTGCCTTCGGGGGTGAACTCGAGCACGTCCGCGCGATGAAACTCGGCCGGAGTAGTATCCGGGTCATCCACATTGGAGTGCGATCCAACCGACACCAGCATGTGCTTCCCGTCCGGGGTGAAGACGATGTCTCGTGTCCGGTGACCGCCACCGCCCGGTAGTTCAGTCAAGGTTTGCCCCGGGCCGCTGGCCTTCATATCCCCATTCTTGTAAGGAAAACGAACTACGGAAGCGGTGTTGCCCACATACACCCATTGCGGATTGGGACCGCTGGGATAGAAGTTGATTCCGAACGCACCCTTTTGGTCGGTGGCGAAGGTCTCAATCTGGCCAGCCTTGCCGTCCTTCATACCGCGAATAACCAGAATCTTCCCCGGCGAGCTCTCCGCCAGGAAGATGTCGCCATTGGGCGCCATCCGCATGAGGCGCGGGTTCTCCAGGCCGGTGGCGAATTGCTCCACCTTGAAACCAGGGAGAGTTTGTGGCCAAACCCCATCCGGACGAGGCGCAATCGCGGCCGCATTATTGGCCGACTCCGTGGCATACGGCTGAGGCAGGTCGGCCGCCGTGACTTTGCGGCGAACGCCGGGATGTTCCTTGGTGTAATCAGTAAACGCGTTCTGGCCCGTCAGAGTCTGTTGGGCAATAGCAGGAAGCGAACCGAGCGCGAAAAGTGTGATGGCGAGGGTTGCAGGCAAGTGCTTCAAGTTCATGGGGGTAAAATCCTCCGGGCAGGCGAACTCTTTCAGTTTAGTGCGAAACTGCAAATGCGAGGAACTGACCCACCGCATCCGGAGCCACGGCGATGGCCGGCTCCGCCGGTCGAATGCTTGTCTATTGATGCTAACCAAGGTTATTGTTACCACCGACCCCGGGCAGGATCAGCCAGCGGCCATCCTGATGATGTTGGCTGCGCCTGAGTCGTTCGAGGTCAGGGAACGATGACTTAACCAGGAAACTACGCCAAGTAAGACCTGTGATTTGTCGAGGCCCGGAGGGCCGACCGCTAAACGTCAGCCCAGCCCGGAAGGGCTGGGTATTAATCGAGGGTGATCCGAGCGCCAGAGGCGCGGTACTCCTATTCTTCCCAACAGGGCCGGTACCCCTTCATTCGCCCGGCGAAGCCTGGAGTTCAAGGTCTTCGGCGGAATCCGGCTGAAGCCGCTCCTGCAATCGCATCGTAAGCAAATACCCGGTGCCGGTAATCAATGGCACAATCACCGCAGGAAGAACGCCAACCGGCAGCAGGTAATAAATCCCGCCGCCTACGAAGCACCACACAACGGCAGTTACATTTACCCCATGCCAGTAGCGGTAAACACCGTTAGGGTCGAACAACGCCGGTACATTGATCCGCATGTGCGCGACAAACAGGTAGTGAAACAGCAGCACCCCCGCCAGCGGGGCAAACAGGTTACCCAGCGCCGTGGTCAGCGGAACCAGCCGATCCAGCAGCACCGGGAAGGCGGAAAGAACAGTGCTGACTATCCCTACCAAAAATGTGTTCCAAAACCGCCCTGGGCCCTCGAACAGATTCGAGAGGGAAAGCCCGCCAGTGTAAAGATTCATCACGTTGATGGTGACTTCGTCGAGTGCGATCACCACCAGCAGAACCAGCAGTGTAAGCCACTGCGGGTGCACGTCGGCGGCCAGCGAAAACGGGTTGGGCTGCCGCCCCAGGGAGGCTGCTGCCCCATACGCGCCGAGCGAAACTGAGAACCCGGTGGCCAGTATGCCGGCCAGCATCGTGCCCCACCACATATCGGCGCGGCTGCGCGTGTAGCGGCAGAAGTCTGCCGCGTCTGTGATCATGGTGAGCCACGCCCCGGTCAGGCTGTTCAACCACACCGCACCCAGCACGTAACCCCCGCCAGGATGGGTGTGAAAATGGAGCGCAATCACTGGCCGGTAGCTAACAGCCGGTGTGTGGACCAGGACCCAGAACAGATACAGAATGCCGGCAACCTTGACCGGCAGCCCAAACCGGGAGATTAGCTTCAGCGTGTTGTATCCGATCAGGGCGAAAAAAACCTGCAGGCTGGCCAAAACCATTCCCGTGCGAACCACAGAGAAGTTGTGGCCAGTCCACTGGTGACCGATGGCGACAATCACCGTGGCGCCCACGATGGTCTGCATGGCGAACCAGTAAGCAGAGGCGATGGTGCGCATGATCGAGGGCAGCCATTTCGCACCCCGGATGCCGAACACCATGCGGCATGCCACTTGCCCGGTGAGGCCATAATCCACCCCGACTGTGGCCATCACGACGTAAGCCGCAAACGCGACCACGATCCCAAGCGTGCTGCTCACAATCGTTGCCCAGAACGAAAGCCCGGAGGCGACCGCCAGGCCGCCGATCAGAATGGTCGAGGGATTGATCAGAAAATTACTGATCAGGAGAAACAGATCCGGCCATCGTACTGTCTTGAGCGCGTCGGGAATGGGCTCGATGGCGTAGCCTTCTATCGCGCCAGAGCGGGTAAGACTATCGATGGCTTCCGTGGCTTCCATTCTTCGTCGCTCCATTCTGTATCAAATCAATACAAGGATGGTCATCGACATTGATGCTCATCGGCTCGGTCGCTACTGAGGGCCTGTTTCACCACTGAAGATCAGATTCGCATGGCCGCCTTCCTGCCAGGTATAAATCTCCCACAAGTTATCTTCCGGGTCGGTGAAGTAACAGGCATAAGCATTCCACGGATACCCTTGGGGTTCCGCGACAAACGGTACACCCCGGCCGGAGAGTTCCTGGTGCATCGCCTGCACCAGCTCGCGGCTCTCCACCCGGATGGCCGCCATGGTTCGCCATCCGCCCCTGAGCGCCTGCCCGGGCGGCAGACGCAGGTTGCTCTGCATGTGGTCTATCTGCCACAGGGCCAGCGTGACGCCAGCGGTAAAGAAGTCGGCAAAGCCCGGCGCCAGGCGGCGCAGCTTGAAACCTACCCGCTCGCGGTAGAACGCTATCGCGCGCTCGAGATCCTGCACCAGAAAACACACGTCACTAATCGACGCCGTCGCTACCTGCTCAGCCATGCGTCGGCATGGCAGTGCTCACGCCGGCACGAATGCCCGTGGGCCAACGGCCGGTGACGGTCTTAACGCGGGTATAGAAGCGAACACCCTCCATGCCGTACACATTGTGATCGCCGAAGAGCGAGCGTTTCCATCCACCAAAGCTGTGAAACGCCATGGGGACGGGGATGGGAACGTTGATGCCCACCATGCCCACCTTTACCTGGTTGGCGAACGCACGCGCCGTATCGCCGTCACGGGTGAAGATGCAAACGCCGTTGCCGAATTCGTGATCATTCGCCAGGTCGAGTGCTTCCTGAAAGCGTGAGACACGCAGCACTCCGAGCACCGGGCCAAAAATCTCTTCGCGATAGATTCGCATTTCCGGCGTCACGCCATCGAATAGGCAAGGTGCGATAAAGAATCCACCTTTGGGGAGGGTTTCCTTAGAGTGGGGGTCGACGTAGAGCTTCGCCCCTTCTTTGACACCCAGTTCGATGTAACCGGCGACCTTGTCGCGGTGAACGCCCGTAACCAGTGGGCCCATCTCTGCGCCCGTCTCCGTGCCCTCGGCGACCTTGAGGCGCGCGATGCGCTCTTTCAAGTGCGGGAGCAGGGCCTCGGCGGTGCCATCGCCGACCGCAATGGCCACCGAGATCGCCATGCAGCGCTCGCCCGCGGCGCCGAAGGCCGCGCCCGTGAGCGCGTCGGCCGCCTGGTTCATGTCCGCATCCGGCATCACGATCATGTGGTTCTTCGCCCCGCCTAACGCTTGTACGCGCTTGCCGGCGGTTGTGCCGCGGCGGTAGACATACTCAGCAATGGGGGTGGAACCAACAAAGCTGACTGCAGAAATGCCGGGATGGTCGAGGATCGCATCCACCACGCGCTTGTCGCCGTGCACCACGTTAAATACGCCATCCGGCAGCCCGGCTTCTTTGAGTAGCTCCGCGAGGATCAGGGATGCCGATGGATCGCGCTCGCTCGGCTTGAGAATGAAACAGTTCCCAGTGGCAATGGCGATGGGCGACATCCATAGCGGGACCATGGCGGGAAAGTTGAAAGGAGTGATGCCGGCGACCACGCCCAGCGGCTGCCGGAAAGACCAGCTATCAATCCCATTGCCGACTTGTTCCGTGAACTCACCCTTCAGCATGTGGGGAATGCCGGTAGCGAACTCCACCACTTCGAGACCACGCGTCACCTCTCCACGCGAATCGTCAAGAACCTTGCCATGCTCGGAGGTGATGACGGCAGCCAGCCGCTCTGTGTTTTTCTCCAGCAGATCGCGGAATCGAAACATTACGCGCGCCCGGCGAAGCGGCGGCGTATTCGACCACTCCGGGAAGACGGCCGTCGCCGCAGCCACCGCTTGCTCCAACTCCACCGTCCCATCGAGCGGAACCCGCCGCTTTACTTCGCCGGTGGCTGGGTTGAACACGTCGGCGAACGCTTTCGCCTGACCTGCAACCGTCTTGCCGCCAATCCAATTGGGAACAGTCTCTAACGTCTGCAGAGTTCCGGTCTTCGGTTCCGCGGGAGCAGTCGTAGCCATTGAGTCTTCCTCTCGATTCGGTGGATGAGCACCTACTTCATGATGATAACTCCGCCCGCGACCAGGCCCTGCTGCGGAATTCCCCTAAAGAACTCTACGCATGTGGGGAGAAAAAGGTAAGTTTGGTTTTGTATCAGGGCACGACTTTGGTCGGGCCATAAAGGGTTGAAAGAGAATAGGGTTAGAGTGGGTGTGTGAGAACTCTGCTCTAAGTCCCGAGGGGACGTCTGAACTTAGCCCAGGACGACAGTCCTGGGTAGATATATAAGCAATCCGACCCGTCCCTGGCGGGACGGCTGAACACAGGGGACTAGGTTTCAGCCGTCCCTGGCGGGACTACTCCGGCTGGTTAACCCAGGACTCATGTCCTGGGCTAAGTTCAGCCGTCCCCGTTCGACAAGCTCAGGGCATGCTCTACGGGACTGAGGTTTGGCATTGAAGTTCTCACGCACTCTCTAAAGCGCAGATCTTTGTCGGGCCATAAAGGGTTGAAAGAGAATTGGGTTTTACAAGCTGCGGAAAAACTCGCCGTTGGGTAGGAAAGCCGTACCAAGGGGCTAAACAGGTTGCGGAAAAACCGAATTCTTTGAAGGGGACGGCCTTCAGGCCGTCCGTAAAAGATTGAAAACAGGTCCGGCTTTAGCCGCTGAGGGAACAGCTTTCGCTCCCTATTCAACTTTTTCCGCAGCCTGTTGAGCCCCCTGAGGGCATCTCTTTGTGCTCGATTAAGCAGCCCTCAGCGGCTGAAGCCGAAACGTACGGCCTAAAGGCCGTACCTTTCAGGCACGAGGGAGAAAATGGTTGATCTGGCTTAGGGGGTTACCCTTTGCGACAGACAATTCGGCCGAAAAGATTTGAACCAGCTGAGGTGCAACCAAACTCCTAAGTGCTCAGATTGCAGTGGCTTGAGGG
>DASRRN010000655.1:0-4407 GCA_035695685.1 Acidobacteriaceae bacterium
CACATCCCTATTGTGTTACTAACCGCTAAGGTGCAGGCCCTTCACGATGGGTCTCTCTCGCACCTGCCTGTCGCCGCCATTCTGCCCAAGCCCTTCGATCCGCTGCGCCTCGCCAGCCAGGTTGCCGAGGCGTTGGGATGGAAAAAGGAATGAACTGATCTCCGCCTCAGGCTGGCGGAATATGAAAGCGCTACAGCAGCGGCCGCCCGGCGCGGAAGGATTGCATAATTCGACCGTCTGGCGAAAGGGCCACCAAATTAGCTTCCCGCCCTTCTTCAAGACAGCCCCAATCCCGGTCAAGACCCATCAGCCGGGCCGGATTGCGCGCGGCCAATTGAGCGCCAACGGCGATGTTGGCGCCGGTAAACACAGAAAAGTTGCGTACTGCCTGGTCCATGGCTAAAACGCTGCCCGCCAGGACCCGGGGCGATCCGGCGGTCGTGCAACGCCCGTGCGCAACCTCGACGTCCAAATCGCCAAGCTTGTATTTCCCGTCGGGCATGCCGGTGGCGCTCATGCCATCGGTGATCAAAACGGATTTTTCCAGTCCCTTGGCTTTAAAGAACAAGCGAACCATTGCGGGATCTACGTGAATGCCGTCGCAGATGATTTCCGCAAAAAGGGCGTCATTATCCAAAACGTAAGCTGCTATGCCGGGGTCACGATGATCAAGACTGCGCATGGCGTTGAAGGTATGGGTTGCGCTGCGCGCTCCAGCGCGGGCGCCCGCCTCGGCTTGCACCAGGGTAGCGTTACTGTGACCCAGACTGCACACCACGCCCAGGCGATTGGCGTGCTCGATTAACTCGAGGGCCGAGGACAGTTCGGGGGCGATAGTCAGAATGCGTATATGCCCGCGAGCAGCTTGCCAGAAACGGTCAAACAGCGCCATCGACGGCTGCACCAGCAGCGCTGCTGTGTGGGCGCCACGCTTGGCCGGGGAAAGAAATGGTCCCTCGAGATGAATGCCCAATGGGACCGCGGCAGTGGCGGACGGCTCTCGGTCGATCACCCCAGCAATCATGTCCAATGCGCGCAGTGTTTCATCGGTCGATGAGGTGACGGTCGTGGGGTAGTACGCTCCCACCCCGTGCCCGGCGAGCGCGGCTCCCACTGCCTGCAGCGCCTGGGGAGTGCCTTCCATCACGTCGTGGCCCACGGCGCCGTGGACATGAATGTTGACATAAGCGGGGACCAGCGTGGCGTCAGGGTAGGAATCGCCCGCATGGCCGGTCTCCCGGCTGAGGATGGAAGTAATCTGCCCGTCGTCGACCGTGATGCGTGGATACTCTACGATCTCATTGCCGCGCAACAGCCGTCGTGCCGTAATTGTGCTGGTCATCCCGTTGTCCAGTTGTCGTCCACCGGAAAGGATATAGCAACAGGTGAGATGTCCTGAAACGAGTCTCGCCGCCAGGGCTATCCCTTGGCGGCGAGATCTAATCGAGAACCGAGGCAACTAAGGCAAAACGGACAGTGACAACTAGATGAAAAAGCCGATTTGCTCCAGTACCTCTTCGCTCATTTCAATGTCGCTCAGCTTGGCGGCATGCGTGAACTTCAATTCTTCCCGAAACCGATCCAGCACCGCGGCGTTTAGATCCGTGCGCTTGTCCAGCAGATGCAACAATTCCGCGGCCGTGGTTGCGTGCTGATAGTTGGCCTTGAGGCCGCGCGAATTCTCTATGGTGACGGCCAAGGGAAGAGTGCGAAAGTCGCTGGCTTGCTGATGGGGCAGTCGGGCTCGAATGTTGACTCGCATATTGGAGACGATATTGTCATGCGAATTTGAGGTCGAAAATACTACCTTAAGGGCGAACGCATACCTGGAAGGGTGATCCACTAGGGGACAAAGGGCCAGTACCGTTGCCTCCGGGCCAGGATTAGGAAGAGACTGACGCCGCTGGCGAATACCGCCAGAACGTAGAGCATGTATCGCCAGCCCTGGGGCTCGAAGGCTTGCACCAGGAATATATAGAGCCAGCAGGCCATGGCAAACAAAGCGGGTAACGGATACAACCACATACGAAAAGGACGTGGCGCCTCCGGGTGTCGCTTTCTGAGAACCAGCAGGCCGATGATCTGGCCGACGAACATGATTAAAATCCGGGCCAGGATCAGGGCGGTGATGATCTGCACCAGGTCGAACAAGCTGGCGATGGCCGACAGAATGCCGACCAGTAGCAACGATCGGTGGGGAAAGTCTTTAGTAGGGTGAGTCTTGCCGAAGTAGCGGAAGAAGGTGCCGTCGAGCGCCGCCGCGAAGGGAATACGCGAATAGCCCAGCATCATGGAGTAGACCGAAGCGAAGGCCGTAAGCAACACCATGATCGTTAACCACTGCCCGGCCCAGAAGCCGGCCACCCGTTCCATGAAGACCGAACCGACAGCGTCATAAATCACGGTACCTGGCTGGATCATCTCCCGCCACGGTATGACACCCGTGAACGCGACGGAAATCGACAGATCGAGAAGCAGGACAAGAAGAATCGATCCTATGATGGCCTGGGGGATGACCCGCTCGGGCTCCCGCACCTCGTCTCCCAGGTTGCAAATGTTGTAGTAGCCGAGAAAGTTGAACATCACCAACATGGTTCCATTGCCAAGGCCCAGCATGAATGCCAGATTCAGGTGAAAAGCCCCCGGCGGAAAATCGAAAAGCAGCCGCGACTGCATATGCATCATGCCTTCCGCGGCAACCCAGACGCTGGTCAACAGGAGGCCGCTCCAAAGCACCAGCATGATGCGGGCAATATCACGTATCTTTCGATAAAGCAGGATCATGGCTGCCAGGGCGAAGCCCGCGGCGAGCAGTCGTAAGGCCCACGGCCGCCCGACCAGTCCTTTGAAGACATAACCGGTGTACAGCGCCATGCCCACGGTGCCGGTGGCAATCTCCAGGGTTGCACTGAAGAGGAACTGCCAGACGAAGAGCCACGCCATCAAGCGTCCCAGGCCTTCTCGCCCGAAACACTCGCGGAGGTAGGTATAGGAGCCACCGGAACTGGGGAAGGTGGTGCCTAGCTCAGCGAACACCAGGCCATCCGCAATAGCAATTAGCGCTCCCACGAACCAGCAAACCAGCGCTTGTGGTCCTCCCATGGTGGCGAGAATGGCCGGGACGGTGATGAACGGTCCGGTGCCCACCATGTTGGACATGTTGATCGAGATCGCATTTAGCAAGCCGAACTTCTTGGGCAGGTGGACAGTGGGCATGAAGGTAAGGGGTCGAGAGTTCAATCTAAACCATTTCCCCGGGCAGCAGGGAAATACCTAAGCCCTTATGAAGCCTTTCCGAAAGAAAGTTGACGCGCCTGTAGCGGAAAAGCCAAGGCTCCTTATAGTATCTCCTAAGCGGTTAGTCGGGTGTCGTGGGAGCAGGAGCACCGAATGCAACTGGAGAGCGTAGTACGGGCGTGCAATCTACCCGCGGATCAGTGCGGCGAACTGGTCGGTTTCACCCGCGAACAAGCCGGGTGGGAGTGGATGAGTTTTGTGGTAACGCGCCTGTTGCCGGCACAGCTGTTGGAGCTGCGCACCGGGGACGAAGAGATGGTGCTGGTAGTGTTGGGCGGGCGCTGTATCGCCAACTGGGGCGCAGGTGCTCGATCGATAGGGGCGCGAAAGGATGTGTTCGACGGGCTTCCTTATACCCTCTACCTGCCCTGCGATAGCCGGGTCACGTTGAAGGCGGAAACGGTCTGCGAGATAGCTGAGTGCCGCGTGCCTTCGGAAGCCAGTCTCGAACCGAGGCTGGTGACGCCCGACGACGTAGACAGCGCCTTGCGTGGAGGCGAGAATACTTCTCGCCAGATTGTCGAAGTGATAGCCCCCGCCTTTCCGGCCGACAAGCTGGTGGTATTTGAGGTCTATACTCCGGGTGGCAACTGGTCAAGCTATCCTCCTCACAAGCATGATGTCCATCAACCGCCGATTGAAGTTGATCTGGATGAGATTTACTACTATCGAATGAAGGACGCGCGGGGCTTTGCGCTGCAGAACCTCTATCGTTCCGATCGGACGCGGGAGTCGCTGGTAAAAGTGCACGACAGCGATGTGGTATTGGTCCGGGAGGGCTATCACCCGGTAGTCGCCGGTCCCGGGTACGACACCTATTACCTCAACTTCCTGGCCGGAACTTCGCGCTCCATGACGGTGACAGAAGACCCTGAGCACGTTTGGCTTCGGTCGACCTGGAAGCAGACCGACCCGCGCTTGCCGCTAGTGGGCAGTTGACGCCCACTTGCTGAGGTGAACGACTCGAGACAATTGCGTGGGATTCGGGCAAGCGAAAACCGCACCTATCCGTTGAAGTGGAACGGCTGGCTTTCGGATCAAATCCCATCGAGGCCCGGAGGGCCGCCCGCTAAACGTCAGCCCAGCCCGGAAGGGCCATAAGCGCTAACT
>DASRRN010000656.1:0-9127 GCA_035695685.1 Acidobacteriaceae bacterium
CCGTCAGGGACGCCTGATCCGTCTGAAGCGTCGCCGAATGGAACGCGCGCGCAACTAAACCTGCTAAACTCATCCGTTTGCCGAGGAGGTCCCATGCGCCGTCTTTTTCTAATTTCTCTCGCGCTCATCGCCCTTACGTTCTCAGCCTTCGCCCAGGTCAAGCATCCTTTCACTTTCGAAGACATGATGAAGCTGAAGCGCGTCGGCGAGCCGGAAGTTTCTCCCGACGGCAAGTGGGTGATCTTCAGCGTGGTCAAGGTCGATCTTGCGGCGAATACGAAGACGCCGCATATCTGGATCGTGCCTACGGCTGGAGGTCAGGAGCGAGAGATCATCGCCGATCAGGATGCCGACCGCCCGCGCTGGGCGCCGGACGGAAAGCGGTTCGCGTTTGTCTCGACGAAGGAAGGCGGCTCGCAGGTTTGGGTTGCGGATTTCGATGGAGACGCGGGAACGGTCAGCGCCGTTCACAGGCTGACTTCGATTGCGACCGAGGCCAGCGGCGAACTCTGGTCCCCAGACGGCAACAACATTCTGTTCACTTCGGACGTTTATCCCGAATGCGATGGCGCGCCCGTTGAAGAACAGGACTGTAATGCGAAGAAATTGAAGGATGCCGAGCAGTCAAAGGTCAAGGCGCTGATCTTCACGCATTTGCTCTATCGCCACTGGAACGCATACAAAGAAGGCAAGCGCACGCACATCTTTATAGTTCCGACCAAACTTCCCAGTACTGCCCGAGCAGTTGTGGTATCCGCGGACGCAAAACCACGTCCTCTCCCTTTCGAAGTGTCGTCATCGCTAATCGATCTCACCCCCGGCGACTACGACGCTCCCGTCTTCTCTCTCGGCGGCCAGGACGACTACGCCTTCTCGCCCGACGGCAAAGAAATCTGCTACACCTCAAACCACGACAAGAACCCGGCCGCTTCCACCAACAACGATCTGTGGATCGTCCCGGTCAATGGAGCGGCGGGCGCCTCGTCCGCCGGGGTTTTGGCGAAGACCAAGAACATTACCGCCGACAATCCCGCCAGCGACTCATCGCCACTCTATTCGCCCGATGGCCGCTACATCGCCTACCGCGCCCAGCAGCGTCCGGGATACGAGAGCGACCGCTTCCGGCTGATGCTGTATGACCGGCGAGATGGCTCAAAGCATGAGCTCACGCCAGACTCGTTCGACTCGTGGGTCGGGAGCTTCACCTGGGATCCGCGCGCTCCATTCATTTTTATGCCTGCTGAAGAGAAGGGTACGGCAGCTATTTATCGGTTGGCCGTATGGTACCGAGCAAAAGCCGAAGGAACGCCGGGGCTCCGAGGCACAGCTGTGACCGGCGGGGGGCCGGTTCTTCAAAGAGTCAGCCAAGGGTTCGACGACGACGTAGCCGTATCGCCGGATGGGTCGAGTCTCCTGTTCACTCGTATGTCGATTGCGAGTCCGACTGAGATAGAGCAGCTTGCCGCCTCCTCAACGTTCAGTCCCAGCGAGCCACCAAGAGGCGAGCAACTCACTCACCTCAACGACGCCGTTCTTTCCCAGGTCGCTATGTCCCCGCTCGAACCTTTCTGGTTCACTGGCGCTCACAACGACAAAGTCGAAGGCTTCCTGGTCAAGCCCCCGAACTTCGACGCCAGCAAGAAGTATCCCGTGAAGTTCCTCATCCACGGCGGGCCGCAGGGCGCCTGGGGAGACGACTGGAGCTACCGGTGGAATCCCGAACTCTTTGCGGCACCAACTTCTTCGACGAGCAGCGGCTACGTCGTCATCATGATCAACTTCCACGGCTCGACCGGTTACGGGCAGAAGTTTATCGACGCCATCAACGGCGACTGGGGCGGCGCTCCGTTTGAAGATCTGATGAAGGGCCTCGACTATGCGGAAGAGCATTACGCTTTTATTGATAAGACCCGGGAATGCGCGCTGGGCGCCAGCTACGGCGGATACATGGCCAACTGGATTCTCGGCCACACCGACCGATTCAAGTGCATCGTGACGCACGATGGCATGTTCAATGCGGAATCTGCCTGGGGAACGACTGAGGAACTCTGGTTCAACGACTGGGAGTTCAAAGGGACGCCTTATGACAATCGCGCGATGTATGAGAAGTGGTCGCCGCACCAGTATGCGAAGAATTTCAAGACGCCGACGCTAGTGATACACGGCCAAAAAGATTATCGCCTCGACGTAAGCGAAGGCTTCCAGCTTTTTACCACGCTGCAGATGGAAGGCGTGCCATCGGAGATGCTGTATTTCCCTGACGAAGGCCACTGGGTGCAGAAGCCGCAAAATTCCCAGCTCTGGTACAAAACGGTGAATGATTGGGTGGACCGGTGGACGAAGAAGTGAGCGCGCTTCGGTTTTCGGCGAATGCAGCGCGGAGGCCAACGATGGAGCATGGCCAAGAGAGCGTCCCGCAGGGACGCCTGACAGTAGCCCGGCGTTTCAACGCCGGGTAGATGTAGCTAGCACTGGAACCCGTCCCGTTAGGGACGGCTGAAATGGTTCAACACTTTGCCGACCTATTTCAGTTGTGCCTCCGGCACAAGTTGATTCCGTGGAAACAATATTCCCGCCAGTAAACTGGCGGGCTATTATCGACGGTCCCTGCGGGACCTGCGGCATCCGCGATGCCTGCGGTACTGTCCCGATTTAAGGAAAGCTTTCCATCACATCCTCGAGGACGGCATTTGTTCCGGCCGAAACTTGGATCTCAACTTCCAGCAATCCAGTGAACGATCCGAGTGTGGGTAGAAAGCTTGCCAGGCCGTTGGCGTTGCTGCTGATACTGCTCTGGCTCGCCCCCAGGATAACGGGCATTCCCGGTTGTGTGACCGTTGTATCCCCGGATGCTAGGGTTAGATCGTTTGCTGGCGGACGCAGCACGGTGGATTGAAATAGCACGCCGGCTCCGAGGACAGGATTCGGCGGAGTAGACGAATCCGTCACGCGGACAGTAAGAGGCTGAAAAGGCGGCGCACCAATGACCTGTGCAGCTCCGGCAACCGCCTGCAAGTTCAAAGCTGAAGCAGCGACGGCATTGCCATAGGCGGTTTGGCAGGGACTGCCAGAGGCGACGCAAGTCACGACTTGGACGTTCGCGGTGAAGTTCGTCAGTATGAGAGTGACCGATGCGAATCCCGTGCTGTTCGTCACTGCACTGGCGGCGCTGAGAGAGCCGCTTCCCTGAGCGATCCTGAAATCTACGGTCACGCCGGCCTGCGGCGTCCCCGTGCTAACAACCCGGGCCGTGATCGGCACGCTCAGACTAGAGCCTTGAGCGATCCAGAGGTAAGGCGTGATGATTCCGATATCCGATGCGGTGGATGTCGCCGACAGAGTGCCGGAAACCGACTGCGGGGGATTGTAGACTGCGGGAGCGAGCGCGGCCGTGAAGGTTGCCACTCCAATGGCGGCGGGAGTGATGGAGGTGGAAGCCAATCCACTTTCATCTGTAACCACCGAACAAGCGGAAGCACCTCCGCACACGGAGAGTGTGGCGCCGTTGGTGGTGCTCCATGCGACTGTCGCGCCGTTGACGGCAGTTACGCCATCAGAAGCGATCACACGCACGCGTAGTGCATTGGTGGCCTGCGTGCCCACGGGGGTTTGAGGATTGGTTCCCTGTAAGAGGACGATTTGATCGGTTGATGCCGCCCCCATAGTGAGAGCGTTGGTCATCGTCGAGATCGAGCCGCTGGCGGGGTCGGTGATGGCGATGGTTTGAGGTCCATCGCTTTGCGGCGGGGCGGCCACAAGGATCTGACTCGCATTCGTAGCCAGGAGCGGCACCACATGGCTGCCCACGCTGACGGTGAGGCCGGGAGTGAATCCGATACCTTGCAAGGTGATAGCTCCGCCATTGATCGGGATTCGCGCCGGGTTGACTGAGTCACCGTAGAGGACATGAGCATGGTAGGCGTAATCGGGCCGTCCATCCCCACGCAAATCGCCGACTCCGATAATGAAACTGCCTGGATTCAATACCTGTGCGTCCAGCCGGCTCATGCCGAAGCTAGAGGAATTGAACGGAACGGTGGTGAGAACTGGCGGTGCCGTTCCCTGCGGATCGGCCGAGTTCCACATACCGACCACGGGGTTTGCTTTCGACTCGGTGGGCAAGCCGGTTTCATCCAGAGCGGTAACCGCAACCGACAGCGTGCGATTAGCTTGTGCGGTGATCAGAAAATACGAGACTTCGCCATACCCACTAAGAGAGCCGACCCAGTCGCCGGGAGAAGGCACGATCGCTGGGGTGGCCCATGTCTCGCTAGCGGACCATGGCGGAACCGCCAGCGCGCTATCAGACATGGGTATGTCCTGTTCAAAGTCACCACCTGCGCTGACGGTGACGACAATCGGCGTAAAACTGCCGGACGGCGCCACCTGCGAAGAGTCATAGGGGCAGACACCGCCAGACCAAAGCGGATCCAGTGGCTCGACCGAGAGCTGATATTGTGCCGTACTTTCTGCATTCGGAATTGGCAATCCGCCGAGGTCGAAAAATCCCTCCAAAGTTTGATTGGCCGAGCCGAATTCGCTGTAGGCATTTCCCAGGGAATCGATTAATCCTGTGATGGGATTGCCGGCGTTGCCGGTGAAAAGAAATCCCGAAACCGAGGATACCGAGTACTGGTGCGAGGGCAATCCCGTAGAAGGATCGATCCAACGGGCAAACACATTTACGCCCTGCATGGGCTGGCCCTCGGCGCCGAAATGATTTACGAAATAGACTGAGCCGTGTATTCGAGCAGTGTTCGATGGAGATGTGGCGGGGGGATAAAGACGGGAGAGCGCTGCCACGTCATCCGGCGCGAGCTGGTAGGGGTTCGGATAGCAGACGGTGATGGGCACGCAGTTTATCGAGTCCATGTAATGCATGACAGGAAAGCCCGCATAATCGTCTGCAGTGGGGTGCGGATTGCCGGTGCTTACATTCACATTCAACTGCGACCAGCCGAGGCCGAGGACATTTCCCAGCACGCGTACCAGGCGATATTCCACGTCGGTAAGTTGCGCAGGCTGAAGCGCGCATTGTCCATTCATTACCACCAAGGCGTGAAGGAAATTTGCGCCGGTATTGAAGTTGTCGGCGCCGCCGTAGACCGCGTTCCAGAAGCATTGCGATGTTCCGCCGGCTCCCGCTCCCAGCAGTGCGTCAGTCACTGAGCCGTCATAGTCGTAAACAATCCCTACGGGCGTTTGAGTGGCGGAGGGAGTGATGTCAGCAGGAGCGGTTACGGTTCCGTTCGAGTCGACGGCGATGTTGCTTCCGTTCACATCTTCGGCAAGCTGGCCGGAGTTGGTTACGGTGATGGCCGCCGCGGAAACCGAGCTCCATTGCAGGAAAGCGTTGGCGACAAACGCGTTGGCAGCGGCGTTCGGCAGGATGGGGCTTAGGTCCCCCTGGTCAGTGTAGTAATTCACCTGGCCTCGCGACCATGTGAGGGGTTGGCCCATTGCCGATGAACTGAAAAAGCTGGAGCCAGCAACATATTTGGGGCCCCCGGCGATGGCGATCGCAACGAATGACAAAACCACAACGACAACTGCGGCCACCCGAAACAACAGGTGGTCGGTGAACCCGGCATGTTTCTCTGCAGTCAAGGCAATCATTCTTCACCACTCGCTTCACCGCTGGCACGGCGCACTGCGTGGAAGAAGTCGGCATAGGGAACGAGCTTCTTTCCGCCGATCAGCGGATCTGCCGCCAGAGCCGAAATATTCTGGACATTCGTTTTGATCCTGCCCTGCGGGTCGATGGCGAATCTGCCCATGGGGCCAGCTACGGGACTGGTGAGCCCCAGTCTGCTGGGTGGATACAAGAACAACATGACGCGCTCCCCGACGCGGTAGTGCTCTTTACCAGTCCAAAGGCCGGCCCACTCGTGGATCGTGAGATTCTGGCCGCTGGTAGTCCCGCGAATTGCATGTTCCACCTGGAAGGTAACCATGGTGGAGGCTGTGGTTTGTCCGGGGCTTGATGTGAGGCGGCCGCCTGCACGTCCCACAAAAGTGACGCGGCCGGAAAATATCATTCCGGCAGCGCCCGCGATTTGCTGCAGGCCGATCGGCGACGGGGCGACCGGCATACGCCATGGTTCAGCGACAGGCGCGGGGAGGCGAACCGGTGAAAAGCGAGGAGGATCCGGCGTACCCGCCGTTATGGGCGTGAGAACACGGGAGTGATCCTCGGCGGCGGTTTGCGCCCGCAACGGGGAAGTGATGAAAATCGAAGCTAAGAAAATCAGTAAGGAACAGGCGAGCAGACGCCAGCAGCTCCCGGTCATAGCAATCACCTGGGAAACGAATATCTGCTCGGAAGGTTTTGGGAAACCAGTCGCATGCTAAGCGAAGTCAGAAAACGGCGCAGTGACAGATATCACAAATAGCCTGTGCATCGCCACGCAGATGAACGGCGAAGAGGGCGGGTTCCAAAATTCTCCGCAATAGGCTTTCTTCCTAAACCCATGGCCGCAAAGGGTGGCATGGGCTAATCCTTTCGCTCGCAATGCCGATACTGCAATTAGGGCGACCTGCGTGAAAATTCTCTTGGTGGATGACAGCAAAACGATTCTGCGCGAAAACGAACGAGTTCTCCACAAGGCGGGCTACGACGTGGTTTGCGCCGAGGACGGAGAGTGCGCATTAAAGCTGGCGCAGGAGCACAAGCCCGACTTGATTCTGCTGGATATGATCCTTCCAAGGGTGAGTGGTCCGGAGGTGCTTGCCCGCTTGAAAAATGACACCGCAACGGCAGACATCCCGGTTGTCGTGCTAAGCAGCCTCACGGAGAAGAACCGGCAAAAGCTGATCGAAGCCGGCGCCGAAGACTACGTGGAGAAGAATTCGCTGGCGCCGCAACCTGGGGTGAATTTGCTGCCCACGATCCTCGAAAATTTGATCTGCCGGATTAACCGCAAACGGGGAATTGCTTTCAGCAGCGTCCCTCTGGACAAGCGTTAGGATTATCAGCACGACAAACTAGACTGTTCCAACGCAGATTAGTCAAAAAATTCCGCTCATGGCCTGCGCCGCAGGTGTTCTTCGGCGCTCAAATTCGCTCCAGCCAGCAGCAACAATCCTGACAGGAATGCCCAAAACATCATGCTCACCGACAGCGAGAAGGGTCCATAGACCTCGCCGAAATTGAGCCAGGGTAGCGCCAGAATATAACCGTACTTCAAAGCTTCGGAGAGCAATCCCATGATGAAGGCCGCCGGAAGCACGGCTCGTGCCGGCACCTTGCCATTGGGTAAAACCCAATAAATCAGAAAAAAGATGGCCACGCTGGTAGCGATGGCAAATACCTTCATCATCACAAAGGCGGCCAATCGAATCGAGCCGGTGCCGTGCCCACGCAGTACGAACTGCAGCAGGGCCATGTTTCCGGCCGTCATGGCAATGGAGAGTAGAGTCAAAACGCCGCAGCCGAACGCCAGTCCTAAAGAGATTAACTGATTTCCCAGGTAGGACCGGTTATTTGGAAACCGCCAGATTCGATTGAGAGCAACCTCCAGCGGCATGAACACGCCCGAAGATGTGATCAGTAGAATGACGAGTGAAACGATCTGCACACGTTGGCGGCTGTTCACCATGGCGTTGAGGTTGCGAATCACGAACTCCTGGCCTGCGGGCAGATAGTCTCTGAGCAGCTCCAGGATTACGTCGTACATGACGCGGGAATGGAAAACGCGCCGGATGAGCGTCATCAGCAGGACTACGAAAGGGAAAAAGGACAATATCGCGTTGGCGGCGACCGAGAATGCAAAAGTATGCACATCGGTCCGCATCAGGTACTTTATGGTGGAGACTGTTATCCCTGAGGGTCGTCTGGGCCGTCCTGGTGGCGACGGCGCAGGATTGCGCTCTGCCAGCGGAGGGGCTACAACCCGAGCTATGGTCGGTTCAGCCATGGCCTTACAGGCTAATCCTATCAAGGGTTTGGCCGGGCGGCAGCACTTCGTATCAAACCAAAGTTTCGTCAGGAACGATCCCTTTTCTTATACTTCGTTAAAGCATCGAAAAACCGCAGGTTGCTTTTTTTTACGTTTCCCTTCTAATTCTTCTTGTCAAACGATTTAGTAGTGCTTATTATCGTTTGCTCATTATCCGGTGGATGCCGGGCAATGCGTTGTAAGGCAGGTTGACGTCTTGAGTAGTGCCGTAGAAACAGCGTCGATGGTCGGGGCTCCGAAAGTTTCTCGCCGCAATGTCTTTGCGTGGCGTTGAACTTGAGGAGTCTTTTGCTTTGGGGCAATTTCCGCGGCACTGACGGACGCAACCGAGTTCCACCGTTTTTCCAAAGGGGGCGTTCCGGTTCGCCGGAACAACAATACTGGAAATTCGGGGAACCAATTCTTCATGACAGTGAAAGGAGTTTTTCCGTGAGAGAGAAGGGAACAGTGAAGTGGTTCAACGGGGCGAAAGGATATGGATTTATCCAGCGCTCCACGGGGGAGGACGTTTTCGTACATTTCTCCGCGATTCAGGAGAACGGTTACCGCTCGCTCAATGAGGGTGAGACCGTGGAGTTCGATCTGCTCAAAGGCCCCAAAGGCTTTCAGGCGGGCAACGTCGTCCGCGCCTGATCTGCTGGCTGCGATTTCCTACCCTCCCGCTCGGGAGGGTTTCTTTTTTTTGTGCATTTTTTATTGTGTGTTAGGGCACGTCCTCGACATCTTTCCCAGTCTTCTCATGTGTCAGGGCACGTCCTCGATACCTTCCACAGTCTTGTCATTCCGACCGGAGCCGGAGCGAGAGCGACGGCGCAGTGGAGGAACCTGCTGTTTGCGTCTTGACGGAGTGCCCAGACCGGGGAGAGTCGACCTTCATCCTAGAAAAGTCTCGTGACCAGCTAGCAACTGAATGAAGTGAAGATATCAAGCGCCGTAGTAGCGATGCAGTCTTGTCGGCATCGGGAACATCTATCACACAACTTCGGATATGGTCTGTGACGAATGAACAGAGCTTTAAGTCCGTGGTGCCCACTCGTCGAAAACCGCGACGAGTTGATTGGATAAGAGCGAAGGCTCGATTCGAGCCCATGTAGTCTTTGTTTTGAGGACGAAGACGCTGGGAAGAAAGGAGCCTTCGATGATGATTATAGGATGTGATTTCCATCCCA
>DASRRN010000657.1:0-19748 GCA_035695685.1 Acidobacteriaceae bacterium
TCAAGAGACCGCGGACAGAATGATGAGGAACAAGGGGTATTAAACTAATAGTAACTACTACGGTCTTTATTATGTTGGTGCGACGCGCCAGCACTGGTTACCGGGAGTAACTTTGAGTTAACTACCCCCTTCTCCACAGGATTCTTAAACAGAGCCCCTTGCGCCTGCGAGTTGCGCATGCCATCTTGATCTTGCCAGGCTTTCCCGGCAAGTGAGAAAAAGGCAACCAAGCGAGAGGAATCTATGAGGCTTTACGGGCATAGCACGACCATTCCCAGACTTTGAGTGCGGTTAAGACCGACATCTGGATGCCGGTTTTCATCGGTGACTACCTCGCCGACACCATGCACCTGAGTACAGAGCAGCATGGTGCGTATCTCTTACTGCTCTTCCATCTATGGCGCCGTGGCCTACTGCCCGACGATGATGGGATGCTGGGGCAAATTACGGGACTGGATAAGAGCGCCTGGAGCCGTACGCGCCCGATGCTGGCGGAGTTTTTCGAGATCCGCGACGGTCTCTGGCACCATGGGCGGGTAGAACGGGAAAGAACCCGAGTCGCAGCCAAGCATCAAGTGAATGCCAACAATGCGAAGTTAGGCGCCTCTCGTAGATGGAGCAAGCGTGCGCCTGCGGTGAATGACGCAGACAATGCGACGAGGATGCCGAACGGCATAGCGAACGGCATAGCGAACGGCAATGCGAACGGCAATGCGAAAGCGATGCGCGACGATGCCGATTCACATTCAGAATCAGAATCAGAGTTATTTAAAAGACTATTTACCGGGGATAAGGTTCCTGCGAAGCGTAGTGGCGATCCCCGGCATACACCTTTCCGAGCAATTCTTGCTGAGTACTGGAGCGAAAAGAACCATGCATCGCCGGAGATGCCCTGGCAGGGGCGCGATGCCAAAGCGCTCAGTGACTTTCTTGCCGCCAGCCCCAATCTAAGCGAGACCCAGTTCCGGCAGATGTTGGGTAACCGTGCCCGGTCGGCGGTTGCTCATGGCGATCGCGTGTATCTGTGGATCGGCAACCTGACCCGCTTCCAGGAAGAGATCACGGTCTACAACAAGCCGGCGTCGGCAGGGGGAGGCTATGCAAGCAGAGCGGAAATCAATCGTAACAGCGTCGTCAGCGCAGTCGATCGAGCGCTCCAACTGGCTCGAGAACACGCTGATCGAACTGGGCAAGCTAGCGTTGAGCCGGCAGCTTTCCATGACGCCGGAATGTCTCTTGCTGATGGCACAGGACCTGATGGATGTGCCCTGGCAATGCCTGGAAATGGCGATCACGGGATGGCGGCGGGGCACGCTGCGGATGGGGAAGCCGGAACAGATGGACCGCTTCCCTACCGTCCGGCAACTGCGGCTGCAAGCGAAGCTGATCGAGCTAGAGGGGAGGAGGTGATCGCATGGTGAGCGAGAGCAGCGCTGATGTTTATGAACAGATCTTCGCCGATGTCCGCGACCCTTCTGATTTGCAATTCGCGATTGCGAGAGCAGTGCGGCAGTTACGCGAGGCGATGGAAAAGGAGGACAACTGTGCGGTCACCGCAGCTCATGTCAGAAACCTGAAGGAGATTGATCCGCCGGCATTGGCCAAGGCGTATGCGCTGGCGGAAAAGACCTGCACTTATTGGCCGACGCCGGGGCAAATACGAGAACTCGCCGGTTGGTCGGAGGAGACCAGGGGCCGCTCCGGCTTGCAATGGGTCTTCGCTTACCTGGAGAAGCACGGGGTCGAAGGACGGGCGCGCGGCGGCGGGGTGAGGTTTGGAGAGGACGAGACCGGCCGCCGAGTGCTGTTGCCATCCGAACCGGTGATTCCCGCGCCCGACATACCGGAGGAGATAGAAGCTACCCTCGCCGCGTTGGGCAGTGGATCGGCAAAACAGGGTCTGCGTTATGTAAGCCAACACCCTGTAGCGAAAGGCTGGGAAACCTTCAACGGTGACGCAGCCTCAAGGACAGCCGAACGTATTGAAACGCAATGGATTCGTTGTTCGCTGCACACCATGCGAAGGAAACAGAAGGTTGTTGAATCGGGCGAAACACACACCATCCCCTTCAACGGAGGACGTAATGACTCGTGAACTGAGGCTAGTACGAACAGAACCCGACTTGACCAAGAAAAGACTTCCGAAGGAAGCCCGAATACGCAACTTAGGCAGCGCTATCTTCCTGACTGCGATCCAGGACTACCGCAGCTTGAATGAGGACACCCACAAAGATGCGGAACGGTTTCTTTACCCGCAAACGCCTGACAGTCAGGACCACTATGACTGGGCTGTTGGGCTGATGGAAGGACTGGACCCGGCATGGCTGCGAAGTTCGCTGGATCGGTTCAAAGGCAGGTGGGACGGGCAAAGGTTTGCACGAATGGGCCCGGCGCGGCCGATCAGAAGGCATAGCAAGCCAAAGAAGAAAGGTACAGCCAATGAAGCAAGAAAATGCTCTTAGCGGGTCAGCTCTGTGGTTCCCCTATCAACTGGCGTGCTTGCTGTTAAACCGGCGCGCCAGACAGACGGTGCATGGGTTGGTGATGCTCCGACGAGCGCACGAACACGTGCTAATGATGGCGGCTCTGGAGGGTGTGCGGGAAGATCGCCGGCCCTACTACGAGGGGTACGTGGATGCACTGGAAGTTCTGCGCACGAGGGCTTTGTGGGTAGCACGGGCCCTTTGAAAAAAATCAATGGCAAGGAGAACGTGTATGGCCGATGAGCCGAGTCCGAGTGAGTTCCTTATCTCCAAGATGGAAGGCATGGATGATGTTACCCAGGTCCTGATTGTCACTCGAACCGAAGAGGGCGAGATCAGCTATGACAGTTGTGGCCAGATAGCGGCGGATACGCTGGGCATGATTGAGTTTGTGCGGGTGGCCGCGGCCGAGCACCTGCGCCGGGAGTTGTATGACGAGGATTGATGGGTGGGGTGACAAAGGGGAGAGTCGGTTTTCTAGTAGACATGTGTTACTGGGATGGCCGACTTCTATCCGCATCGCTCGGTGATTGAGGGCAACAGCAGGTCCCTCCACTACGCTTCGCTCCGGTCGGGATGACAAGGAGAGGGCAGTGTCCTCAATCGGCATTTGCTAGTGGGAGTTCGGGGCGCGCTTCTGTCCGCATCGCTTTGGTGATTGAGGGGAACACAGGTCCCTCCACGGCACGCCCCACGGCACGCCGGGGCGCAGCCGGACAGGTCCACTCCGCTTCGCTTCGGTCCCACGGCGCGCCGGGACAGGCGGGATGACACTTCGGTTTTGGATTTAAAGATTGATGCGGCTTCGCTTCGGTCCCACGGCGCACCCCACGGCGCGCCGGGGCAGGCGGGGCGGGCGGGATGACACTTCGGTTTAAAGGGTTGACGCGGTTTCACAGGGAGAAAGCATGGATGAGACCGAATTGATTGCTGCGGCACGCGGCGGGAATGAAGATGCGTTTGCGGAGCTTTATCGACAGCATGTCCGCTATGTTCGAGCGATTGGACGCAGCATTCTTCGTAAGAACGACCTAGACGATATGTGCCAGGAAACATTTCTACGGGCCTTTACACGGCTCGATACCTTCGATGTAACTCTAAAATTTCGACCCTGGATCACTCGCATCGCGATCAACCAATGCCTGCGGACCCTACGCCAAGGACGCCAGGCCAGCAACGGCGATTCACACCTGGTCCAGATGGATGTAGAGATGGCAGATGAGGCTTTCGACCGGTTCGTCTTCGCCAGCGCAGATACTCAACTCGAAGGCGTATCGGCGCGGCTGGACCTGGACAGGCTGCTGCAACTGCTGAAGCCTTTAGAGCGCCAGGCACTAGAGATGGCCTACCTCGAGGGTGTGCCGTACATGGAAATCGCGGCGGTGTTGGGCGTCCCCCTGACCACAGTGAGGTCCAAGATACACAGTGCCAAAATAAAATTACGCAATAAGTGTGACGAGAAGTGAACTTTGTCAGGGCATTTTGAATATTACAGGTAGACAGATCAAATATTACAGGTAGACAGATCAGGAGATAAGCGCTCGTCCGCTTGCTTCTGTATTGCGCTCCCAGCGCGTAGAGACCTTGGGACTAAGCGACGAGATGGAGACTCATGACTCCCAAGGTCTGCATTCTCAATGAAGACGATGCCCGTTCTCTCACTTATGGCGGCATTGCTCATAAGTGCTCCAGCCGGCGCCACCACCATTACTCCAAAAACAAAGCCGACGTACTGGTAAAAGCGGGTGAACTGGTGTGGCTGGGCAAACACAAAAAGGTCGCCACGTTCCGAAATGCACGCTCGTGGATCAAGACCTACACCCGGAACCGATACGGCGAAGTGATCACATGCGGGATGCAGTTGGTGCGGGGCGGCGGCGGTTTCTAACCATGCTCAAGCGAAAAGCTCTTCTTACCCTGATGATGATCGCGGCTACAGCGTATGGGGGCACCGTGACGGGAACACTCCAGGGGCCTTCAGGGCTGCCGGTGAAGAACGGCACCCTTACCTTCACTTTGCAGCAGGCGGGGCTGATCGCCGGCAGCGGCAGCGTGGTGCCGACCACGGCGTCGTGCTATACATCCAGCGATGGCTCTGTCGTGGGTTTACCCAACCCACTTACCCTTCCCAGTACTTCGATTACCTACGGCTCAGGCACGATGGCGGCGGGCATCTACTACGTGATGTTCACGTTCTATGACAGCGTGGGCAATAGAAGCCTGCCATCCCCGGAATTGCAGGTTCAGCTCACCAGAACGGGCTCGCTGATCATCGCGCCACCGGCTACCTTTCCCGCCAATGCGGCGGGCATCACTGTCTACGTGGGGGCGGTGAGCGGCGCAGAGACGGCGCAAGGCAATACGGTTGGCCCGACCGAGGTGTTTGACCAGAATGAGACGCCGGTAACCACGGTGAACATCCTACCGACGACCAACGCTGTGCCCTGCAGCATCGCTTTCAACGACACTATCATTCCCTACTCCGGCTATAACGTCTCACTGCTTTCCTCGAGCGGCAACGCTTACCCGGGCTGGCCGCAGGCCTGGCAACTCAATGGCGGCGCAAACGGAACGGTCAACATTTCCAACGGCGCGCCGCTGTGGAATGGCACCGTTATCTATCCTCAGCCGATTCTGTCACAGCCACTGAATCATGGGCTGCAAAGCATTTCCGGCGTGCTGGATATGTCCGAGTACAACATCCAGAACGTGGGCGCGATTGGGGTGGGCAAGATTCCATCCTGGGGCGTGGACGTTTCGGGGTATATCAATAACACGCTGGGTTACCTGGTGAATGGGAACGGCGGCGTCGCGGGGCAATGCCTGGTGTCGAACGGCAACTCGTTCCTTCCCGGCAGTTGCGGAAGCCTGCCTACGATTTACTACCAGAATGTTGAATCTTCGGCGGCGTTCCAGCCGCAACGGCCATACATCAACTTTGTCTCTCCGATGCAGGCGGTCGATAACCCCAGTTCGGCGCGGACGGATGTGAGCTTGGCTAATTCTGGGGTGACGGCCGGCTCTTATACGAACCCGAACATCACGGTCGATGCGCTGGGGCGAGTGACGGCGGCGACGAATGGCACGAGTTTGCCTACAATTCAAGGACTGGTGATCAACTCGGGGATCTGCAGCACCGGCAGTACGGCTTTCTCGACCTGCAGCATGAGCGCTACCTGGGCGACTGCATTTGCCAATAATGCGTATGCCCTTACGTGCACACCGTCGTCACCCACAGCGTTGACGCTGAATACTATTTACTTCAGCGGTAAGACGGCTTCGGGGTTCACGCTCACTATCCAGAATGCGGATGCGAGCGGCGCGAACCCTATCAGCGTTTCGGAGATCGATTGCATCGGGATGCATCCATAGGCCCGCAGCAGGTGGGTGGGTGGGGGCGAAATGAAAAGCGTTCCCCAGGGGCTAAAGCCCTCATTTGTTCCCGCCGTGCGGCACGGCTGAAGCCGTGCCCTGATACAAAGCATGAGCGCGGTGATTTTGGAATTGGGTTTTCACGCAAGCTCTAAAAGCCCGTACCCTTCAGGGAGGGAGACGTGCAACAGGGGCTAAAAGGCCAGATGATTTTGCTGAGTTTATGTAGGGGCTGAAGCCCATACCTACCAGCTTGTACCTATCAGCTTGTACTCCCAGCTCTTACCTTCCGCCGTGGATTGAAAAGCTTAACTCAGCGGCTAAACAGGCCTGGACGGAGCCGTTCCCTCAGGGGCTAAAGCCACATTCATTCCCAAGTGATTACGGACGGGCTAAAGCCCGTCCCCTTCAGACGAAAGAGTTTTTCCGCACCATAGAAAGCCGTCTTCATTGCGGCTCTCTAGGGCTGGTGGTTCCGATTAGTTTGCAGACTTTCCTCTCCTTATGAAAAAACTTCTTGCGGTTCTGACTGTTCTGCTGTGCTGTGCCAACGTACAGGCTCAGAACATCGAGGGTCAGATTATTGCGTCGCAGTATGGCAAGTGGCGGGTTCCCGGGTACGCGCCGAATACTTATAGCTCGTTCGCACCCAGTTCCTGCCGAGTGCAAGGGGGCGCCAGCTTCTTCTTCGCGTTTACCGTGGGCACGCCGATTGCGATCGTCGACGCAAACCCCGCGTTGACGGAAACGGTGATGCCCACGTCTACCGTCGATACCAACGTTTCGTGCGCAGTCACCATTGCGCCGAGCAATGATCACGAGGTTCCTTTTTATCTCACTTCGGCCACCGGCGGCCTGCAGGAAGCACTCAACCAAAACTTCACCACACCGCAGACGAATACCGTCATCCTGGACAGCACGTTCTATGAGCTGGTGGGAGGAGCTGCCAACGCAGCCGCTGTGATCGCAGCAGCGCAAGGCAGCATCAAGCTCGGCTTGATGGACGTAACCCAGGTGCCCACCGCCTGGTACCAGTGGAACGGCACCCAGTATGTCAAGGTTTCCATCATTGGCAGCGCAGGCAACCTGAACACCCGGCAAGCCGACATCGTCACGAACAATGGGACGAATAACGCGGCTGTCGACGAGGACGCCTACATCGCAAACTCGCCTACTGCGGGGGCCTCAGTCTACACCCCGCAACAAGCCATCAACGCGGCTGCTGCACACAACGGTTCGATCATCCTGCAGCCGGGCGCGAAACGAGCGCCTTTTACCAACCCTGGGAACTACCGGGCGCAGGACAATCGGCCCGACGTGCCAGCCACCGCGCGGAGCGTTACCGAAGACGGCGCGGTTTGTGACGCGCGCGAAGTTTACGGCACGCTGGCCAGCGGGTCGAATGTGCTCACCCTTACCAGCGGCACGCTTACCTCAGATGACATTGGGCGCTCGGCGGTCGCGGCCATCACCACCGCCAGTCCCCCTACGCAGTTTGAGTCCGTCATTGTTTCGATTACCGATAGCGCCCACGCGGTGCTGACTACGGCATCGCCGGCGGCGATGGCCACCGCCCATGAGATCACCATCGGCCACGACGATACGCCGAACATTACGCACACCATGAACGTGGTTGGCGGCGGGACGCTGGTGTTTCCCGCCGGCGAGTGCATGACCCACACCCAGTCTCTGCGGGGGCAGAGCCCGATTGGCCTGGGGTTCAATTCTCAGATCGTCGGCATGCCGGGAGAGGACATCTTCCAGGCCCCTGACCCCAGCCTCGGACCTGGCGTCAACCAGGGTTCCGCGCACATCCACGACCTGACATTTCTGCCCGATGGGCGCATCGACGCGACCCAGACCTGGCAGAAGTGCAACGACTCCGGCTGCACCACGGTTCAGCCCATGTATCGCCCGGTCGCGACCCTCTCTGGAGTGGCCGCGGATCCGCTGGCGCCGGGCTGGATGGTGGGCGCCAGAAATGGCGTGGCCGCAATCGCGGACGGCTCCGCGGTGATGTGCGTGCCCAACGCAGAGACGCCGCCCTCAGTGGGGCAGACGGTCATCTTTCCCTACCTGGCGAGCATCTATACCTCGACGGTAGCCTCGACCGCGGGCACCTGCGCCAGCGGCTTCACGGCGCGGACCTTGAACGCGAATCTTCCTACTGGATCGGCCAACGCGCAGGCGGAGTGGTTTGCCGGGTCCAGCGTGCAGAACCTGGCCAGCCCGATCAGCTCGGGGAGCTGCCCCACATCGATTAGCCTCTCGAACAACATCAACCCCGTCCCCGGCTGGGAATCGAACGTGCCCCCGTTCGGGCTGATCCAGATCGACGGCGAGCAGTTCGCGTACTTCGGCAGAAGCAATGCCGGCAACACCAGCCCTGCGAATACCCTCTACGGGATCCAGTGCGCGCAGAACGGCACCACGCGCGCAGCGCATAGCTCAGCAGCCACCGTGTTCCCGCTGAACCGGTTCAAGCCCAGCTATCCGTGGCCGGTCATTCCCTCGATCAACTCGGGAGACACAACCCCCAGCGGGAATGCGAGCTACTATCCCGGCTGGAACGTGGGCAACTCGGCGTTTGCGTTCCCGGTCGCCACCGGGGCCAACCCCATTGGGAGTGGCGGGTGGAGCGCCAATGCAAAGATCGAGAATTTGTCTTTCTATGCGTGGCCGAATGAGATCAACGGGGTCAACGATGCGGAAGTCAACAACACGGCGATGCTGTACTTTGTTACCCCGCACTATGCCAGCACTTTCGCCAATCTCTATACGCTGTATCTGTTCTATGGCATCGCCAACGGCGCGCCCTCGGTCGAGAACCATGGCTACGCGACCTCTCAGCCAACGGGCGATGGGACGCACTGGGACGGGCTACAAATCTACGCGGCTAACCCGGTCATCCTGTCGGCGGGGAACCAGAACAGCTTCTCGAATTTCAACGTGTACTCGCAGGAGACATCCCCCACGGGGAGCGGCCTGGGCGCGGACACCTGCTTCTATTTCACCCACCTGACCGATGACCAGAATGGGGGCTACTTCGATGTGCTCTCGCTCGATCACTTCAAGAATCTTTATTGCGAACCAGAAGCCGGTCCGCACGCAGGCTCAATGCCGCAGTGGGAATGGGATACGTATAACTCTGAGATCGAAGACCAGCACATGGGCGGCGGCGGCGAGGTCTACATCGGAGGCGCGCAGCAACACTGGTTCGGCGGGAACTTCAATAACTCTCCAGGCGCGCCTGTCATCGTGTGGGGCTCCCAGAATAGCTCGATGCGCTCGACAAATCTGGGATCGGAGCCCAAGGGGAACGTTTACGGAACCAACAGCCTCATCAATTTTAGCTGGGGCAGCGATTTCACCGGGACGACGGCTCAAGCCTTCGGAAGCTCTACTGGGCCGTGGGGATCCGGTCAGGTCGGCGGCCGAGAAACAATCCCGAGTCAGACGAATGAGACCTTCAACACTGGCAACCTGACTGCCCCTTACACCAGTTCCGAAGGCGGCTTCATCACCCCGGAAGAGTTCAACGCACAGTTCAACTTTGAATCGCAGGCGATGAGCGTGGGCTATACCTTCGACGACACCTCGCCGCTCACCCACAGCTACGCGGCCTGCAACGTCGGCAACAACCCTGGAGTCTTCTATTGCTATACCAGCAGGTTCAATCAGGAACTGATCGGCGTGGGCCCAGGCCAGCGGATCACCAACGGCAAATACACCATGTACCTTTCGGCCAAGGACGCCACGGCCGCGACCAATGCGTGGACCTTCTCTGTGGGCACCACCTGCGGCGGTACCATCGGCACCTACACCGTACCGCTGACCAACGCCTGGCCAACCACGGCGAAGGGAGTCTTTACTACACCAATCGACTTTACCGGGATCACGGCTGCGGGATGCGGCCTGCGCCTGATTCTGCAGGGCGCGACCACCGCCGACCAGATCCAAATCGGCTATCTCGACTTCGCGCCGGTCGCCGAACAACTCAACGCGCAGACGATCAATGCCACCACCATCAACCTCCCAGGTGGATCGACGGGCAGCACGCCGACCGGGTGCGCCCAATCCCCGGTGACCGGTATCAACGCCGGTTACACATGCCCCACCAAGGGTGACCAAACCACGCTGACCGCAAATCAGGGGGTAAGCGACACCACCATCCAGGTGTCCGCCACGTCGCAGTTTTCGTCTGCCGGATGCTTCTTCGTGGACGGGGAATACGAGTGCTACACCTCGATCGTCGACGGAACCCATTTTGGGGGCATCACGCGTGGGGCCTACCTCACCACCCCCACTACCCACAACAGTGCTGCCCCCCTGATTGGTGTGTCGCTGGTGCTGGGCAGCCCGCAGCAGCCTCCCTCGACGGTGATCGCCTACGGTTCGACCGAGGCACAGTTATTCAGCGTGAACAACGGCTTCCCCTTCAACCATGGCGGCGCCAGCGTCATGAGCATCAATAACGGCTCAAACGAGACCTGGTTCGATACGACTGGTGCGATCCACCAAATAAATACGGGAGCGGCGAATTTGATGCAGGGCGCCTTAGTGGTCGGGGCAAGCCCGCTCCAGCCGGCCATTTCAGAATCCGGATACCTGCTGCAGACCAACGGCGCCAACTCCGCGTATCAACCAATGACGCTGGGCGGCGGGCACGCTGGATCCCTAAATGTCATCGCCACATCCAACATTGCCGCGCCGACACTCACCAACTTCGCCGGCTCCGGATCGACCACCTACAGCTATGTGTGCTCGGGCACCGACTTCGACGGAAATCTGATTCCGGGAACGACTGCCACTATCACTAACGCCCCAGCTAGCTGGGCCTTTCCCCAAGCCATCCAGGTCGTCTGCCCATGGAATACTGCCGGGGTCAACACCTATCAAATTTACCGAACTGCGGGCGGCCCCAGTCAGGGACTGCTTACCAGCGGCACTGGACCAGGCTTCGGCGTATTCGACTTCTACGGCGCCGCAAGCGGGGGGACTCCGCCTGCATCGAACGGCTCAAACCCGCACATTTCGGTCACTGGCAGCGGCAACCCGACAGTAACCATGGGGACGGTGGAGATTCTGAATGGCGCCGGAGCGCCCACGGGGTGCGGGACTACTTACGGTAATGGATCGATCTACTCGAACACCTCGGGGGCCCACGGCACGACCAGTCTGCTTTACGTGTGTGACGCGGCGACAACGACCTGGGTGGCTATCGAATGATGCGCCGGCGGGTTAAGATTTTTGCGCTGCTCATGGTGTTGGCGTTGTGGGCGGTGGCGGCGGTCGCTTTTGGCGCAACCTATACCGTCACGCCTAGCCAAAGCGCGTCGACCATACAGGGGGTGATTACCGCCGCGTCCGCGGGCGACACGGTGGTCTTCGCTGCCGGGACATTCAATATCTCCCAGGCGCTGAACCTGAAGTGCGGCGTGACCTACACCGGGCCGGTGGCCACCCCGGCGACGGCGATCCTATCTGCCAGCTTCACACGTGAGAGCGCCACAATATTTAGTCTTTTCTCTGGCAGTGGACGTGCTAATCCCTGTACCCAGCCGACCACGGTTGAATACTTCAACTTCGAAAACGCAGCGGGCATTTACGTTCAGACATCTTTCACGAACATCACCATTACCCACAACCAGTTTACGAATCTACCTTGCTGCAACAATCAAACACACGATTCAGCGATTGTTTTTGATGGGGGCGGGGTCGCGAGCAACACGACAGCGGTTCTGTCGAATGCCAATATCACATGGAATACGTTTGGTGACGCTAGCTCCTGTGAGACCCCAAGTACCGGGAACATGGAGAGCTGGTCAGTTGACAATGCTGGAAACTGTGGCGCGATCGTCACATACAGCACGGTCAATGGCATGGTTATCGAGTACAACAAAATAGTTCACATCGGAGAAGGAATTGGGTTCGGATGCCCTTCGCCTCCAGGCGGGGCTATCCCTTGCGAGCCAACCTCAACGCCCGGTGAGGCGACCGCCGGAGTCACGACGACAAACGTCACCGCGAGATACAACGATTTCGCCGGGGTACATCGCATTGCCTGGGAAGAACAGCCGCAGGTCACCTCAGGGGTCGATTTCGAATTCAACAGTTATCACGATCCCTATGTGCCGTTCTTCGGCAACTTCGACCTCTCTTTTGCTTGCTGCGAGAACGGCGCGAAAGCGCCATACCTCACGGTCAATAACAACGTCCTGATCCAGAACGTTGCGACAGCCCCCTGCCCAAGTTATATCGGGCCCGGCATCGAGGCGCACGGCACGCAGGCCAGTTTCAGCAATAACCTAGTCCAGGGGCTTAACGGTGCGCGGCTGGCAAAACCGCCATGCACGAGCGGTCCTTATTCGATCCCCGGTATCGAGTGGGGATTCGGGGCCAACCCGCGGCACTACGACAACAATTATGTCTGCGGCCCGTACTTTAATGGCCAGTACATCGTCACCGAGAATTCTGGCTATGCGACCCCGTCGAGCATCGTGGGGAATGTCTTCGCTACCAGCTGTACCGCCACGGTCAGCGTTGCGCCGACAATCTCGCCGTCTCCGGGAGGCTATTCCAGTCCACTTACGGTTACGTTAACCGATCCAGGATATACCTCGGGTGCGCAGCCGCTCGGCAACACCTCGATTTACTACACGACCGATGGCTCGACACCGAACCCGAGCGGGGCGTCTACGGCGGCGCAGTACTACCTCAGTCCTTCGGGGAGCGACGCGAACCTGGGTACCCTAGCGTCGCCCTGGCTCAGCCCGAATCACGCGGTGAAATGCGGAGACACGATTACTGCGGTTGCCGGCACCTACTCGGCTTCGAACTTCCAGAGCGGCGATTGGGGCGCGGTCGCCTGTCCCGCAGCAAACAACGTCGCCTGGCTGAAGTGCGCCACCTTCGACGCCTGTAAAATCACGTCCACATCGAGTGATGCGATGTGGGTAGACCAGAGCTTTTGGGGCATTCAAGGCTGGGAAAACAGCGTCACGGGCGGCACAGATGGAGCCTGCTTTCACGCCGGGCCAAGTGGAAGCACGTCAATCCACCACATTATCTTTGCCAACGACGTGGCCAACGGTTGCATGGGGGGCGGCTTCAATTCCTACGACAGGACCACCACGGCTAGTGTCGATTACATCGTCTACGTCGGTGACGTCGCATACTCCGCCGCTGCTGGCACGGGGGCCTGCTACAGCGGGTTCAACATCTATCAGCCGATCGCTTCAGACACCGCGGTCGGCACGCACATGTTCATGGCAGGGAACTTCTCCTATGACTCCGTGGACGGAAGCCCCTGCAGTAGCGGCCTAACGACCGATGGCGAAGGATTCAACCTCGATACCTTCGACTTCTCGCAGGGCGGTGGGCCGGCCTATACGCAACAGGCAGTAGTAGAAAACAACATCGCGGCAAGCAACGGCTCGAGCGGCTTCTTAATGGAAAACAACAAGACCGGCTCAAGCAGCGCACCGACCTTCTTCAAGCAGAATACGTCGTACGCGAATCTCAAAGCCACGAACCGCAGCTTCTGCATTGGACTAGGCGAGCTCTACGCTGAGGCTGCTTTCACCGTGACGATGAGCGGCAACCTGGCAGCCACCAACGCGGCTACCGGCTGCATGGGGGACGCCATCTATGCGGCTAGCGTGGCCAATGGCAATGGGACCGTTTCAGTAAGTGGAAACTGGCTTTCCGGCACGAGCGGGAATAATACGTCCATCTCTGCAAGTCCAGGGTTCGCGTTTGGATCGAATATCGTCGGCACTAACCCAGCTTTCACCTCGACCACGATCCCCGGCGCGCCGAGCTGCAGCGGCAAGGCCAACGTGCCGGCCTGCATGGCGACGTTGATCGCGAACCTCACCCCCACGGCCGCTGGTTCCACGTCCTATGGCTACCAGGTCCCAGTTTCGACCCCGGTTACTGACGCGCTGTTTCCACAGTGGCTCTGCAATGTGGGCCTGCCGACTGGCCTGGTGTCGACGCCGTGCGTAAGCGGCAATACTACCCAACTCTACACCGTGCCCTTTGCGGTGAGCCTGCCGGCAACCGTCCACGCAGTCGGCATGTGGGGATCGGGAGCCAACGCTCTCAGCTATCCAAGCGGTTACGGATTCGTGCCCTCAGCGGTGCAGACGGCCGCCTACACCACGAGTGGAGGGGTTACGCTGACAAGCGTTTCCATCGCGGCCACTGGGGGAGTTAGTGCGCTGAACGTCGGCGGCACGGTGCAGATGATCGTCACCTGCCACTACTCGGATGGCTCGACGACCGGTTGCAACACTGTCGATTCGCGGGGTAATTCGGTCACCAGCTGGGCCAGTACTAACGGCGACGTCACTATTACTGCCTCGGGGCTCGTGACCGGCGCGGCGATCGGCAGCGCTATAGTAACCGCTACGGTGACGGGTGGGTTCGTGACTTCGCCGGCCTACGCCCTCACCGTAAGCGCCTTACCGCTGACGCTAAGCTCGGTCTCTCTGTCTACGTCGGGTGGGGTTGGCGCGATCACCGCCGGCACCACCAATCAACTGCTCGGCACCTGCCACTACTCGGATGGATCGACGACCAGCTGTGGAGCGGCGATGGATAGCCATGGCAATGTGATCGGGTCCTGGAACAGCTCGGTGGCGATGAGCGCCACGGTCAACGGAACCGGCAATGTCACTGGAGTGACCGCAGGCTCGACCAACCTGAGCGCCTCGGTGACCCCGGCGCCGGGACAGTTAGGCACCAACCTTTACACCACTGCGGGGTATACCGCGAACGGCTATATCAATTACACCTATGCGGTCACGGGGACGGCGACTTTCACCCCGACCACTTGTAGCATTTACATGTCTGGAGCGCAGACCGTGGGCGCCTACTGGGATTGCCTGCTGGTGCTGGCGCCGACACCGACCACGCAAGCCAGCTCGCCCATCTGCACCGCGCGCTACACGATCACATCCTCCACCGGGCCGGGCGCAAATGTAAGTTTCCCCATCGCCGGCTGCGGGACAATCCCTCCCAATACGGCGGTGTGGGTTGGCTCGACCACCAACCAGCCGGGAACGCCGGCACAGGGCTTCAACAATTGTGGAGGGTCGTGCGCGGGTGGGGTACCGACGCAAGGTTCGGGGACCTATCCCTACTACTACGTGCCGAACACTTTTGGTACGTACACCGGCATGACCACCCAGCTGATCGCCGGGGGTGGGCTGCAGACTTCGCAATACGTCACCGTAACTGCGCCGCCTGTCACCAGCGCCAACTTGCCACTCACCGTAAACGCTGCCCCACCCACGCTGGTGAGCGCTTACCTGACGGCGAGTGCAAGCTCGCTGGTAGTGCGCAACACGCTACAGATGGCGGCCGAGTGCCACTACACCACCGGCCCCGATCAGGACTGCACGGTGGCCGACATCTACGGCGATAAGGTGACATCGTGGGCGAGCTCGGATGTAACCAAGGCCACGGTCAACCCCTCGGGGCTGGTCACGGCGGTGGCTGCCGGCACCCTGGGAATCACTGCCGTCATCAACGGAGGACCGCGCAGCACCTCGTATTCAATCACCGTTACCAATCCCGCGGTAGCGCTTACCGGGGTATCTCTCTCAACGGCGGGAGGGGTTACGGGACTCTTTGTCGGCTCTACCAACCAACTGAAGGCGACCTGCACCTACTCCGATGGGTCGAGCGATGACTGCACGGCTACGGACGCGTATGGAAACACTGCCGGCAACTACACCAGTTCCAGCAGCTCACACGCAACCGTGGGCCCCAGCACAGGACTCGTCACCGGGATCGCCGCCGGCACGACCAACCTGAGCGCCAGGGCAGGCAGCTTCAGCAGCCCCAATCTTCCCTTGACAGTGCTGGCCGTGCCCACTGGGATTTACACCATCACCATCAGCGGCCCGGTGACGTTCAGCGGCAGGGTGCACTTCTGATGACGCCCAACGCCAGAAACATCACCATTCAGGCTCAGATTCTGGAGCAACTCACGGAGCTGAAGGGCAAGGTGGAGGAGAGCCTGCAGCAGGGCCGTGAAAACGGCAGCGATTTGAAGATGCTTCGCCGCGAGCTTGGGCTGGATGGGCAACACGGACGCTTGCCCATTGTTGAAGCGACGTTGCTCCGCCACGAGACGCGTATGGAAAAGAACGAAACGCGGGTAGACGGGCTGGAAACAGGCAGTAATGAGGCGAATGGAAAAGCGAAGCTGGTGGCGACTGCGCTGGCTCTGATGGGCGGAGGCGCCGGTGGTGCGTTGATTACATTGTTGGCACATTTGTTTGGCGCGCGCTAGGTGGGATTTCTGAATGGGGTACCTCAGGGGCTGAAAAGGGTTCGTGAGAATTAAAAGAGACCGCAGATCTCTCCACGGCAAGCCGGGACAGGTACGCTCCGGTCGAGATGACAAAGTTGTTTTGGTAAATTGCGGTTTTTCCAGTCGATGCACGGCCTTACATAATTCGACGACGGGCTGAAGTCCGTACCTTCACTCGGCTCTTCCTGCCGTGAGAAATGCAGGTTATATGGCGAACGTGGATGCGGCAATTGACTACGTGCTGGGATGGGAAGATGCAACACTCTCGGGTGAAATTACCACCACCCCGGATGGCAAGCGGACCAGGTTCGGAATCGATGAGCACTGGCATCCTGAGCTCACGAATTGCCTGTACTTCGGATCGATGGGCCAGGTGGCAGCGTTGCAGATTGCCAGGGGGATTTACGATATGAGCTATTGCCAGCCTCTCTGTATCGCCGAGATCGCTGATCAGGAGATCGCCAACAAGCTGCTGTCTCTAGGGGCAAATGTCGGAGTGGTGAACGCAGCGAGGATGTTGCAGGACGCAGTGACGGTGGTAGGCGATGGCCGCATTGGGCCGCTCACTCTGCATGCACTTGACCTGGCCGATCCGGGAAAGGTGCTCGCAGATCTGCGCCAGGAGGCGGAGAACTACTACGATGCATTGGTGAAAGCCAATCCAACCCTGGCCGTGTATCGCGCCGGATGGCTAAGGAGAGCAGCGGCTTGAAGCGATTCTTATGGTTCTTACTCATCAGCTTGATCTGCAGTGTGGCCCGCGGTCAGGGCGTCGGCGGCAATGGTGTACCGGGCGCAGGCAGCGGTAGCGGCAGCGCAAGCATCTCTCCGAACAGTCCCAACGGGATGAACTCCACGGGGTCTGCAGTTATCGGCACCAATTACAGTTCCAACCAGTTCATCTTCCAGGGAAACTATTGCACCGCGGCTAGCCCGTGCAATCCAGCCGGCGATATCTGGGGATTCCAGGATGTAATTGGATCAGGATCAGGCCCAAACCCCGGCGTAACTTTTACAGTTAACCACGGTGGAACTTCGGGCATGGCTAAATTTGTCTTTGACAGTTCTATTTCAAAAGTGATTGGACCCACCGCACCCATTGGAGATAACAGTACTCAATTAGCTACAACTAAAAGCGTGTTTAACAGCCTCCCCGCAATCCCAGCCCAGTTCTTTGGCGCTTACGGCGATGTGTATGGCCCTCCAGACGGATGTGCTTGGACAGCATCAAGCACGACCTTAACTTGCCCAGACGGCGTGTTTCAGTCCACCGCTATTGATGGTGGAAAACAAGTCTGGCTTCACGGTGCGGGTGCGGCTGGGGCAGCCTTTAACACCACGATAGTAAGTGTGACCAGCAGTACTGTAGCTGTCATGGCAGCAGGACCCGTCAGCTCGTCGGGTAACCTGCCGGGTAACGCGGTCTTCGGTCACGATGACACGGCTGCGGTTCAAGCATGCTGGCAGTACTCCGCGAGTAATGGCGTTCAGTGTACCTTGCGGGCGTTACCGGCACCGTTAGGGGGCAGTGGATTCACAGGATTCCTGATCGGCTCTGCTGGGTTGCAGTTGGTATCCAGTAACCCGGACACAGAATCTTCGGCTACGAACACAACTGGCAGCAGTTCGATCAATGGCACAACTCTCTTCTGCGAGTTCAACGGAGATTGCATATCGCTCGCGGCAGGGCCGATTCAAGGTGCGGTTTTCTCGAACATCAGCATGGAGGGTGATCCTAGCCAGCCGAACGGGAGAGCCCTTCACTTTAATGCATCCGCTGGATCATATGGCACCGGCGGCCTCTGGTTTTCAACTTTCACGAACGTAAATGTGCACAACTTCAATCAGGAATGCATGCTGTCGGAAGGCGGCAACTATGCATCTGGAGGCTTGCTTCCCAATCAAGTAAATACCTTTATCAACTTCAACTGCAATGCACCTAACCAGATGCATACGGCCAATCTGATAAAGATGACTGGCCAGCACGCCCAGATAACCTTCATCAACGGCCAAACTAACGGTCCTGGATCTGAAGGCAATCAGCCGAACGCGATGATCCTCATCACGGAACAGAATTCTGGCCAAGGCGACGCAGCGACTGATGTGAAGTTCTTTGGCTACACCTATGAGGTGGGGACGATAGGGCTTCAGCTGGGTAATGGTGCCTACAACATCCACTACGACAACGGGTACGTTGAAGATGTCGCAGAGCCATTGATCGCAGGTGGAAACCCTAGCCATGGTGGAGTTTTTGGCCTCACGTATAACGGGAACCACGTTGCAAACTCTGGTAACACCACTGGCGTGGCCCAGTTCACAGGCGGCGTGACTGGGGGCATGCGTGACAACCTGGTCTACGGAGGAACCACTCCAGCTGCATTTGCTGTCTGTACCGGCACGGGCAATACGGTCGACTTTGTGGGCAACAATTCTACCGTCACGACGACCAGCGGATGCGCGACCTCGGCCGCTTCACTCTCTGGCTCAACTATGACGATTGCGGGTGGAACCTCGGCATCCGTAGCTGCTTACGGCACTCCGATCACTACCATTACGGCGCCGGGGATCAATTCCGGCAAGACGCTCACGCTCGACGCGTCAGGCACGTTTTCGCTCGCCTCGGGCGGGAATATCAACTTTGGCGGGCTCCCTTCCCCGCTTACCATTTCAGCGGGGCAGAGTGTCACCCTGACACTCTTTGATTCAGGAGCTACGTGGGTGATTACCTCCACGACTGTCGTCACCACTAGCGTTTCAAGCCTGAACTCCACCTTCTTCGACGACTTCTATACCGGCGCGAACATGGCCAGCGATCCTATTGGCGCGCCGACGGGCAGCAGCTGCAGCCCGAGCAACACCTATACCGATAACAACCACCCGGGAAACATGCTGCTAGTTGCAGGCACCGCAGGCACAGGTACGGGCATCGTATGCGGGTTGGTTTCGGAAAACAATTCGGTCACATCGGCAAACACCGCGCAGGGGTGGACCTGGGAGACGGCAGTCTACGTGCCCGTGCTGCCTGGGACCACTGTGGGCGCGTACCAGGCGGGGATGGCCCATACACCCAATGCCAGTCCCTGGACCACGGGCATCGGCTTTTACTTATCCAGTGCCAATGGGGTGGCGAACGATTGGTATTGCCGGTATAACTCCACCTCCATCGATAGTGGAGTGGCCGCCACCGTGGCGTGGACCAGGCTCACCATGGTGAATGATGGCACCAATGTTCATTGGTACATCGGCGGGACGCAGGTGTGCGGGACTGGAGTGGCGATCGGCAGTATGCCCTCGACGACGCAGTACCCTGCGGTATGGTCCGCGACCGCGCTGAGCGGCACCTCGGTGACTATGGCTTACGACTACATCAACTGGCAGCGAGCGGTAAACAGGTAACCCATGAACAATCTCAAGGTGTGGATTCACGGCCTGGCGGCCGCGGCTATCTCTGCGTTTGCCTCGGCGGCGAGTGGCGCCATCGCGCTGCCGAGCGTGTTCACGTTCGATAAGACGGGTTTGCTGAATATGGTCAAGCTGGCGAGTGTGCCGGCATTGCTGGCCGTTTT
>DASRRN010000658.1:0-10878 GCA_035695685.1 Acidobacteriaceae bacterium
ACAGAGGGTTTACAGCGCGTAGTCGAAGAGCCTGTCCCGAGCGTAGCCGAGGGAACCCCGAGGATGCTCGTTGGCCGATGCTCTTCACAGCTTTCCGGCCACCAAAACAATGGGAGAAATCAAAAAAGTCACAACCTCCGAGCGGAGCGCAGCGAAGCCGAGGGCTCTGCAGTTCTCTAAGACCGGCCCAGGCACTAAACAAAAACGCCGCCCTCCCCTTTGTCATCCCGAGCGAAGCGGAGGGATCTGCAGTTCTCTAGATGACACCGCGAAGCTCAATGGCCAACGATCTTCTGCTCCAGTAGAGGTTGCAGAAGAGGAAGCGGCAACGGACCTTCGTCAAGCGCCCTATCATTGAAACGCTTGAGAGAAAAAGCACTTCCCTGCTCCCGCTGAATCTGTTCACGAAGATCAATCCACTGATGGTACCCGACATAATAAGTAATCAGTTGACCAGCCGTCAGCTTGGCCCGGCGCAGCTTTCCCTGGGCTTCCGCCTCGGTCTGAAACGCCTTCTTTTCCATAAGATCGAGAGCCTCCTGGTCGCTCATATTGCGGCTCTGCATACGGATATCGAGAATGGCGTTAGCAATCACCCGCAGGCGGATCTTCTGGACCATAAGGACAAACCGGGGATCGTGGTTAGCGTATCCGGCATCCTCCATCTCCCTGACCGCATACTCGCCCCAGCCTTCTTCATAGGGATTGCTCCCAAGGAGCACCCGCAGCACACGGCGTGAAGACGGACGTAGATTATTAGCGTGCTCGAACTGCGTGTAGTGTCCGGGCAGTGCTTCGTGCATGGTGAGGTAGAGCAGCATCCAGTTGTTGTACTCGCGCAGTTTCGACTCTGCCTGCTCCCGAGTCATCTTCGGATCAATCGGAGTGACCCAGTATTCCGCTTCGGCCTTTGGTTCCAGTGCGGGCGCCGGGTGAAATCCGGCGACAGAATAAACCCCACGAAGGAAAACCGGAGTAGGCACGATGCGCATGTTGTCACGGTCGCTCAGGGTAAGCAGGTCCTTCTGCACAATGAACGCACGGATACCGCTGGCCTGAGACTTTACCTTCTCCAGCAACTGGCCTGGTTCAACATGATCCAGATTGATTCGTCCGATGACCTCGGCGATGACCTTGTTCTGCCGTGCATCCCCACTCAGATCGCTGTGATCCTTATGGTCCGGAAACCATTGCCGGTGGAGCGGCAGAGCCACAGCGTACATCTCGGCGCGCACCCGGGAGAGATCCCCTTCGGCTGCGGCCAGCACCGAGTCAGGCGTCTCATGCGTTCCGGGGCCGAGCGCAAACGCGAAGATCTTAGCGTATGCGGCGGGGCCGGTACGCCAGGTAACGGTATGTTGGCTGTGCGCAAGGTCATTCTTGAGCCAGTTGGCGTAGCTCTCCAGCGACGCCCGCGACGCCTTCGATGCCGCATCGTAGCGCACACGGAGCGCCGACCCGGCAGGAATCATATTCCCGATTTGCTCGATGACGCCAATGTTCCCCGCGTTTTCATCCAGGGCCGTATCGATAAAAACCGGGTCGGCCTCTTTGATGTTCTGCCGCGCCTCCGCAAGAACGCTCGGGATCTTCTCCATCCGCGCGAGTACGGCGGTAAGCCGCGCCTGCTTGGTGCCATCGGTCGAGGTTAGCGGAAAGAACAGTCCGGACCCAATCATCTCCACATAGTCCTGCGGGCGGTAGCGGTAGCTCTGCAGCACATCAAGCTGAAACAGGGTGGACTCAATATTGTTGCGGAGCAGCGCTAGGTCCGCTACTTCCTCGGGCGTGGCCGCCTTTGCCGCCGCGAAGCACAGCTTGCCGGAGAGAAACAACGCGCGCTCAGCAGCGATGGTCGCGGGACTTGAATCATCGAGCTGTGTGTCAAGAACGTTGCCATCGCCGTGGTATCCCGCCTGCGTCGCTTCGACCGGTTGGTAGCGCAGGCCGGCCAGGACAAAACGATTTGCCTGATCGAGAAAGGGCTCATGCGGCGCAACAGTGCAACGAAAAGTCTCCGCCACGGCTACCGCAGAGGATTGCAAAGCGGTCAGGCAAATGACTGCAAGGACGGTCCGGGAAGTGCGGAACATAAGTCAAACGATAGCATGATCAGGATTTATTTCAGGAAGTGAGACGGTCGTTAGAAATGGGCGTGACGCCCGCTACCTCCAGGCTCTTCAGCGCATCCGGCGGCCCGGTCCACGCGACCTGAATGCCGCCCGGTGATGGAGCATAGCATCGCGCCGTCATCATTTCCTGACTGTCAATCAAGGTCTCAATGATCGAGCCGTCGATAAAGAGATGGACCGACGAAACTCCGTCCCGATCGGGCGAGAGCGGCACTGTTTTGCCGCCTACCGTTGCCGAAGGCGTGCTACCAACGCCGCCATCGTAATGAATCGAGAACAACAGAGTTGTACCGGCGCGCAATTCCATCCCACACGCGCTCTGCCCCACTTTGAATCTGCAAATCATCTCGCCGGCGCGATTCTTAATCGGCATACCGGTGAGCGCGGTGGCCAGCATAGCGGAACTTTGTGGTCCTTGAAGTTTCTGTGCAGCGTTGCGCAGCGAGGCAAACTCCGGTGGAATCTCCATGCGCAGCTTGTTATCCGGCCCTAGCGAAAGTACGCGTGGCAGAGCCATCGCGCCGGCCCACCCCGCCGCCCTACACTCATCCGGGCTACGCGTTTCCTGCACCCACCCCCACAAAATACGCCGGCCTTTCGCATCCACCATGCTCTTCATCGCGTAATACGAACCGTGATCGAGCAGGCCCCTGGTCTCGGCGTGGAACCGGAGGTCCGGCTTGCCGAAAGTGCCCACCTCCCAATAAACCTTTCCCTCGGTGGAATAAAGCAGCACATGCTTATCATCGAGCGGAAAAAAGTCGGGGCACTCCCACATTTCGCCCGTAGCGACCGGGTTGGTCTTGGTACCTTCGTTCCACTTGCCCTGCGCTAATGGATGGAGATAGGTCCAGTTGCGTCCGTCAGGGGACGTATACAACAGCACCGCACCCCCGACTTTGTTGAAACCCGAACCCACGCCCAGATACCAGGTGTCCCCATCCTTCCATGGACACGGATCGCGAAACCCGGTAACCCGCAAACCGGGCGGGGGGCTAGCCAACACTGGTTCCCGCAGCTTTGTCCAACTGCGCAAGTCAGGGTCGGCTGAGGTCGCGAGGCATTGCACTTCACGCAATCCTTCGCCGCGAATTGTTTCTTCCTGAGGCGAGCACTTGGTGACGCCGGTATAGAGGATGCTGGGGATCTCGGCGCCCGCGAGCACACTGCCGGTGAAGCATCCATATGCGTCGTAGGACCCGGGAGTCGGCGAGAGTGCCACCGGCATATGCTTCCAGTGAATGAGATCGGGACTCGTCGCATGTGCCCAGTGCATGTCTCCCCACACTGCCGCGCCCGGGTTGTACTGGAAAAACATGTGATACTGGCCGCGGAAAAATCGCGGTGCACAGGGATCGTTCATCCAATTAGCCCTGGGCAACAAGTGGAACTGTGGCCGGAGCGGATCTCGCATCAGCTGCTCCCTGAGGCTCGCTTGCGCGAATGCTTCCAAGGTCCCGCCACGCACCGCGCGACACGCGGAAGAAGCCAGCGAAGAAACCAGGAATTTCCTTCGATTCATAAGCTGGCCTCAAACAGTGGCTGTTTTTTCGTGCCGACCAAAGCATGGATGTTATCGATGAGCTCTGCCGACAGCGCCGGCGTAGCTCCCTGCTGCCCAGCCACGTAACTGCCACAAAGGTTGCCGGCCTCTGCCATCAGCGTGGGTGGCGCGCCGCGCAGGTAGGCATGTAACAAACCGGCAGTAAAAGCGTCGCCTGCGCCCACGCTATCCACCAGCGTAGTAGGAAATCCCGGATGCCTGAACGTCCCCTCACGGGTCGTGATAACGCTTCCGTCGGCGCCCAGGGTGGTGGCCACCAGCCTGCAATTAGGGAAATTCTCCAGCAGCGAGCGGGCCGCAGTCTCTGGTGTCAACCGCTGCTCGCCTAAGCCCAGCCCACCCAGAAACGAAAAAGTCAGCGGCAACTCCTCTTCGCTTACCTTGATGATGGTGGCGTGGGCCATGGACCAGCGAAGCACCTCGGGGCTGCAATCGGGCATCCGTATGTTGATGTCGCAAACTCGCACGCATTCTGGAACCGTGGCCTCTACTAGACTTCGGGTGGTCGACCGTGACACCTCGTGTCGCTGGCCAAGTGTGCCGAAATAAATTGCGTCCGCACCACCGGCCGCCTCGACCAGTTCAGGAGTAAGCCGGATGAAATCCCAAGCCACGCCTCGCGAAATGACATAGCGAGGTTGGTTATCCGCGGAAAACGTCACCTCAACCGTTCCCGTAGGACAGGTTTCACTGATCTGTAACTGTTTAAGATCAAGATTCGGCTGCACGAGCATCGAGCGCGCGGCCCTGCCATACTCGTCGTTACCAACGCTCGAGATCAATGCGGTGCGGTTCCCCAGCCGGGCACAAAATACAGCAAAATTCGCGGCAGCTCCGCCCAGTCTGGCTCCGCCGGGCAGAAGATCCCATAGCAGCTCACCAACGGCGACAATTTGAGGAACCTTAAGCGCAGACATTGTATTCACAAGGGACGGAATTCCGGGTCTGTCCGTTCCTTCACCACATCTTCATTCAGAGCCACGCCTATTCCCGGCGTCGTCCGGACCGGCAGAAAGCCGTTTTCATCGAGTAAAACCGGTTCCGTCAGCGAAGTGTACGATTGGTCCACGTAGTGAGTGAACTCCAGCAGCATCAGATTCGGCGTCGCGGCAGCAACGTGGGCCGCGGCCATCGTGCCCAGCGGAGAAGCCACTCCATGCGGCGCCATTGGGATCGAATAAACCTCGGCCATGGCAGCGATCTTACGCGTTTCCAGCAGGCCGCCCGTCTTCGATACATCCGGCTGGATCACGCTCAGCGCCTCCTTTTCCAGAAATGGCCGAAAGCCGTAGCGGCTGTAGATGTTCTCCCCTGCCGCGATGGGAACGTGCGTGGCATTGCGCACTCTCACCATGGCGTCGACATCGTCGCTGGGGATTGGCTCCTCCACCCAGATCAGGCGGAATGGCTCCAGCAAGTGGCACAGCTGTATCGCTGTTTCCACGTCGTAGCGTGCATGACATTCCAACGCCAAATCATAGCGGGGGCCAACCGCTTCCCTGATCGACGCCACAAAATTCACCACATCGTCCAATTGCACCGTGTTCAAATGCAGGCCCCAGAGCTTGTCCGGATCCCACCCCTTCTTGAGCGTCCATTCATCCGGGCTGTAGTCGATACCGATCTTGAGCGCTTTCACCTTGGTCTTGGCAATCAGGCTGGTTGCATCCGCCGCATTCGCTGCATGCAGGTAGACGGGCAACTTGTTGCGCACACGGCCGCCTAGCAGCTGGTAGACCGGCACATCCAGTGCCTTACCCGCCAAGTCCCACAGCGCCATCTCCACTCCGCTGATGGCGGTAAGGTAAGGTCCGCCCATTCCCCGCATGAACAGGGGCGACGGGGAGCCGCCAATGGAAAGATGCTTCCAACCCCACAGGTCGAATAAAATCCCTTCGATGTCGAGCGGGTCGCGGCCGGCGAGCGACGGGCCGATGTTGTGGTTGACGATATACTCGGCCCCGACGGTATCCAGCATTTCACCTGTACCGGTAAGCCCCTGGTCGGCATATACCCGGATAAAGCGGCTATTGAACCCGTCGCGCAAACGAACCGCGCGAATCTCGCGAATCTTCAGGCTGGGTGCATGCGAGGTTCCCTGAGCTCGGGCGTGGAGCAGGAATGCGCCGTAAGCCATCGCAGCCTGGCCAAGAAACATGCGTCGATTCATCCGGCGGAGTGTATCACGTCCTCTCAGTGATCCGCCGTTGCGAAACTCTCTCGTAAGCTGCAAGCTGTAAGCATGCCGGAGCTACCGGATATCACCGCCTATATCAGTGCGCTTGAACCGCGGATTGTCGGCCAGCCGCTTGAACACGTGCGCATCGCCAGCGCCTTTCTGCTGCGCACCGCCCGGCCGCCCGTTGCCAGCGTGGAAGGTCGCGTAGTGCGGGAACTCCGCCGCATCGGCAAGCGCATCGCTATCGGCCTCGACGGAGATTTCTGGCTGGTGCTTCACTTGATGATTGCCGGACGCCTGCACTGGCGTCCACTAGGAGCGAAGCTGGCGGGGCGGCAAAACCTCGCCGCCTTCGACTTTCCTCATGGTTCACTCGTGCTCACGGAAGCGGGAACCAAGCGCCGCGCATCACTGCATCTTTTCGAGGGCGAGGAGGGGTTGCGTTCCATCGATCCCGGAGGAATCGACGTTCTCTCCAGCACTTTCAGCTCCTTCCGCGACGCGCTTACGGTCGAAAACCGAACCCTCAAGCGGGCTCTTACCGATCCGCGCATTCTAAGCGGCATCGGCAACGCTTATTCCGATGAGATTTTGCATGCGGCGCAATTATCCCCGGTCGCGCTGACACACAAACTCAAGCCAGAAGAATGGGAAAGGCTCTACGCTGCCACACTCAGCACTCTCAAGCTATGGATCGAGCGGCTGGGCAACGAAGCGAAGGACGGCTTTCCCGAAAAAGTGACCGCCTTTCGTAAGGATATGGCGGTACACGGACGCTATGGCCAACCCTGCCCGAAGTGTGGCGAACCGATCCAGCGGATTCGCTTCGCAGACAATGAGACCAACTACTGCGTACGTTGTCAGACAGGCGGTAAGCTCCTGGCCGATCGGAGCCTCTCCCGCCTGCTACGATCGGACTGGCCACGCACTCTGGATGAACTGGAAACCCTCAAGCGGCGTTGAGGTTCCTAATTTCAGCCCTCTGGCGGAGACTCTTCATCGATGCTTTGTCGTTCGGGCAGCATGCGCTGATGAAGGATGCGAGATATCAGGATACCTTGGGCACGAGTTGCCGGCAGCATCCTTCAAGGGCATCAATGTAGCGGACGGCCTGGTCCTGGCCCCATGTACTTAAGGTATAACTCGCGATCTCTAACAGATCTGCCTCGGCCAGGTGGGACAGGCGGTATCTAGCCATCAACTAGACCATTCTTCCAGCGGCCATCCAAGCGGCCGTCCAGGGAAACGCTCATCAACGCTTCTTCTTGGGGAGCTGCTGCAGTTTATGCCGAACACGTTCGAACGAATCGCCCTTGGCCACCCCGCTCGCGTCTCCTTCATCTATCGCTGTTCGGAGGGCTGCGAGCTTCGCCTCGAACTGCTGTTCTTCCCGCTCCAACGTTCGCAGCGCAGCACGAATAACCTCACTGGCGTTTTCGTATCGGCCACTTTCGATCTTCTCCAGAACGAAGCTGTCGAGCTCATCCGTCAAGTTAACGTTTCGTGTAGGCATGATGGTCCCCTAAACTGCAAACATAACACGATTAGCAAAGATTGCCAATTGCGCGTCATTCAAACCGCAGCGCCTTGACAGGGTCCAGGGATGCCGCTCAAGGCAGGCTTTCATCAAACGTCACATTCCCGAAGGCGCGTAATGCGCCGAGCTAACTGACCGATACCTTGTTCTCCGCAGCTTCCTGCGCCGGTGCGAGTAACCCTTGCGATGATGGCCCTACCGGCAGGCGGATCTCTGCGCAGCAACCCTGGGCATCGAGCCGGTTGCCGACTTGAAGAACGCCGCGGTGCGCTTCACATATCTGCCGCGCAAGGGCGAGACCGATCCCGCTTCCTCCCGGTTTCGTGGTGTAGAAGGGCACAAATAAGTTCGACGGATTGATCAGGCCGATCCCGTTATCCTCGATCAATATAACTACGCCCGAAGGAGCCGCTCTCCAGGTGATCGTCACCTCACTGTTTGACGGTGCGTCCGGAAAGCGCGCCAAGGCCGCTTCCGCTGCATTGCGCAACAGGTTGATGATCAGTTGTTCGATCTGGTCAGGATCAAGTTGCAACGCGATATCAGGTCCCGGCTTTAACCGGACCGCTACCCTGGTTTCCAATCCGGCCGCACGCTCAATCAACGAGTGTAACGATACCGGTTGCAATGCCGGCGGCGGCAGCTGGGCAAGCTGCCGGTAAGCCTGGATGAAACGATTGAGCGATTCCGCTCGATTCTCGATAATTTTAAGGCCACGCTCCAGGTTAAAGACATGATCATCGTCTCCCGCGAAGGCATCCATGGCCTGCACCTTCAACGGACTGATATGGATCCACGAACGAAGGCTCCCGGCAATGGATTTTATGGGCGTGAGCGAATTGTTGATTTCGTGGCCAATCACCCGAATCAGGCGCTGCCAGGCATCGCGCTCCTGCTCCCGCAGGGCGATACTCACGTCAGACAGCACCAGAAGCGTGTGCGGGATGCCGTGCTGGCGAAAGCTCGATCTTCGTACCATCCAATGCACGGGGTATCCTTTGCCGGCAAGAACCATAATCCCGCGATCCGGCTGATCGAGCAGGCCGGCAAGTTGCACCTCGTCCGCGCTGCTTCCCAAGGCTCGCCCCGCGGTGAGGCGGAAGATACGCTCCGCAGCGGGATTGATGAGCCGCAGGCGATGCCCAGGATCGAAGGCAAGTACCGGCGCGTCCATGGAATTAATGACGCAACGCAACAACGCGCTGGCCTCAAGCTCATCCAGGCGCTGGCTCTGCAGCAGGTCAGCGAATTCGTTGATCTCCAGGGCAAGTTCTCCCAACGCATCGCGCTGCCGGCTGCCGCGGGCACGAAAAGAGTAATCAGACTCGCGCAGTGCGGAGACCACGTTGGCCAGGGTCTGGAGGGGACGGATAATCTCCTCCATGAGCATGCCCGCTGCTATCAATGAAAACAGGGCGGCGCCTCCGAGTAGGGTCCACGCCATGGACGCTGAAACCTTGGCCTGCCAAAGCAGGATCGCCGCCAGCAGGAATGCCGGAGCTGCAATCAACAAACAGAAGACACGAATGCGGCGTTCGAAGGGGGCGCTGCGGCCCACGTGCTTTTGCGAGCGCAGGTGGGTATGCGGGGCTGAATCACTTCCACTGCCCGAAGTGGAATCAGATTCCATATTTCTCCATCCGGCGATAGAGCGCTCCGCGACTTAGTCCCAGCGCCTCCGCCGCATGGCTCACGTTGCCGCCTGCCCGAGCCAGCGCCTTGCGGATAAGAATGCTTTCCACCGCTTCAAGGCTCAGATCATCGAGATTCTGGGCGGACGAGCGGACCTGGCTCAAACCGAGGTCCGCGGTTTGGATGCGCGGACCGCGCGCCATGAGAACCGCGCGTTCAATCGCATGATCCAGTTCCCGCACGTTACCCGGCCAGCTGTGCTGAAACAACGCCTCCAGCGCGCCGGGCTCAAAGCCCGCCGCCGCCTTGCGATAGCGCGAGGTATAGCGGGCGAGAAAATGCCCGGCAAGCACAGGGATATCTTCCCGGCGGTCGCGCAGCGGCGGAAGATGAATTTCCACTGTGTTGAGGCGGAAGAGCAGATCTTCTCGAAAGCGCCCCTGGGCACACTCCTCCTGCAGGTCCGCGTTGGTAGCCGACAGCAGACGCACACTCACCCGCCGGGTCTGCGAAGAGCCGACCCGTTCCAGATCGCCGGTCTCCAGCACCCGCAGCAACTTGGCCTGCTGGCGCATAGGGACATTGGCAATTTCATCCAGGAAGAGGGTACCCCGATCGGCGAGCTCAAAACGCCCAATGCGGTCGGTACGAGCGTCGGTAAACGCTCCTTTGACGTGGCCGAAGAGCTCGCTCTCAAAGGTTCCCTCAGCCAGCGCGCCCGTATTCACGGCAACCAGGGAACGCGGCGCGCGGGAAGAGAGTGCATGCAGCGTTTGGGCGACGATCTCTTTGCCCGTTCCGTGCTCACCTGTGATAAGCACGTTGGCATCCGAGGGTCCGATGCGGGCAAGCAGCTCCAGCACCGGCTGCATGGAAGAGGCCTTGGCAATTAGTTCCGGCCTTCCTTCGGCGCGCAGCAGGCGATTTTCCGCCTCCAGGATTTCTGCCTGCTGCACCGCCCGCCGTAGTTCGATCTGTGTGCGCACGATAGAGATGAGCCGCGCATTCTCCCACGGCTTCTGGATAAAATCACAGGCGCCCCGCCGCATAGACTCGACCGCCAGATCGACATTGGCCCAGGCCGTCATCACGATGATGCGCAGGCGGCTGTCATGGGCGCTGAGTTGGGCCAGTAATTCCAGCCCCTCGGCGCCGGAGGTAGTGTCGCGGGTGTAGTTGAGGTCGATGAGGAGCGCATCAAAGGCTTCACTGGCCACCCGGTCCCGTACTTCGCGGGGAGATTGCGCTCGCGTTACCCGGTAGCCCTGAGGCTCGAGCAGCAACTCGATCGCATCCAGAATATGAGGTTGATCATCCGCGGCCAGGATCCTGGGCGCGTCCTTGGTGCGCGCGGTCAAGGGTTCTTTCGCGGCTTGCGGGAAGGTTGCCATCATGTTGATTCGTCACCGCCAAGTATAGTGCTGGTGCAAAGCAGCCCCGGCCCATGTCACCGGCCGTTGCTCGGCCGCCGTGCAGTCTGCGGGAAAACTCTCTCTACGAAGGGCACGGCTTCAGCCGTGCCATAAACCTCTCAGCTATGCGCGGCTTTAGCGGCTGAGGTACGGCTTTCTGCTGCCGTTTCCAAGTCACGGAGCGCACGAGGAATGACAAAAAAGCGTACTCCAGGGGCGTGTCTGAGAACTCTGCTCTAAGTCCCGAAGGGACGGCTGAACTTAGCCCAGGACGACAGTCCCGGGTAGATATAAACAATCCGACCAGTCCCGTACGGGACGGCTGAACACAGGGGACGAGATTTCGGCCGTCCCTGGCGGGACTAGTCCAACTTTTTCGGTTCACCCAGGACTCGCGTCCTGGGCTAAGTTCAGACGTCCCT
>DASRRN010000659.1:0-10389 GCA_035695685.1 Acidobacteriaceae bacterium
CGCGACGGCAAAACAGACATCTGGGGCGTCATTTACAGACCCGCGAATTTTGATCCATCCAAAAAGTATCCAGTGGTCGAGGACATCTATGCCGGTCCTCAGGGATCGTTTGTTCCCAAATCGTTCAGCACGCGAATTGAGCCGCTGACGCAGATTGGATTCGTGGTGGCGCAGATTGATGGAATGGGCACAAACAATCGCTCTCGGGCCTTTCACGACGTGACGTGGAAAGATTTGAAGGACGCAGGCTTTCCCGACCGCATTCTCTGGCATCGTGCTGTTGCCGCGAAGTATCCCTGGTATGACATTTCACGCGTTGGCATCTTCGGAACCTCTTCGGGAGGACAGAGCGCGGTGGGAGCGCTGCTGTTCCATCCGGAGTTTTACAAGGTGGCTGTTTCCAACAGCGGCTGTCAGGACAATCGGATGGATAAGATCTGGTGGAACGAACTATGGATGGGCTGGCCGGTTGGGCCACAGTATGCGGATTCTTCCAATGTCGATAACGCCTGGCGCCTGCAGGGAAAGCTGATGCTCGTGGTGGGTGAGTTGGACCGGAATGTCGATCCCTCTTCGACCCTTCAAGTGGTGGACCGGTTGATCAAGGCGAACAAGACATTCTCGCTTCTGGTCGTTCCAGGGGCGGATCACGGTACACGCGGGACGACGGCAAACTACACGGAGCGCAATCTGCTGGATTTCTTTGCTCAGAACTTGCTCGGCGAGTCACTGCCTGATTGGAACGCCGAGGCTGCCAAACCGCCGGGTGGCGAATAGAAGAATCAATGCGGCGCTGTGGCACCTGGCTGAAGCACAACCTCGGTAGAGCCGCGACCCAGTGGCACAACATAGGCTCCCCGCTCGATGTTATAGCGGCCTGCAATGCGATACCCTTCCGCTCCGGTGCTCTTCGCCGGCTCGTCGATACGCAGGCGGGCATTAGCAGTGAACTTCGTCGCCGGCTCAAGGCTCAAACGGACGATGCCGGTGTTCGAGTCAAGCGTGATGCGGCGGAACTTGCCCGCGTCGAGTGTAAGCCACAGCCCCGCCGACGCCAGGTAAACGCGAGTGCGGAAGGCATCGACCGGAACAACGCTGATGACTCCGCTTTTCGCCTGAAGATTGCCTCCAAAGCTTAACCAGCCCAGAGCCGCGTCATGCGTGACGTACGTCGCTGTATTGACGGCAAAGCCCCAGAAGCCCGTGCCGTAATCTCCGGAATACGGATCGAAGGACAGCATGTCGGGAAAAGCATGAAATGCGGCCGAGGCGAAGCCTTCCTCGTCGATGTTGCTCAGCTCACCCATGGTGCCGCCGTATCCTACACGCAAAAGATAAAGATCACTTGGATGCGAGCGGTATTCTGCAAGCAGCGGCACCGCATTTATGCCAGAGCCATAGTGATGGAGTTGGCGCTCCAGCCGCTGCACCTTGCCACCGAATATGAAGTCCCAGTAGCGGCGAGCGCTGCCGTTATATCCCCAGCTCGGAATTGCCGGATCGTATCCCAGGATTGCGTCAATCGTGGTGACCGCCTTTTGCCTATAACCGAAATAAGTCATCCAGGCATAGACCTCCTCCTGCCCGGTTGAATCCCACGGCATCTCGCTTGCAAAGGGGTACATCTCAGTTTTCCAGTGCTCGGCACGTTTGCGCATCGCGGCTTCCAGATCATTCGCTTGCGCTGTCATGCCTTCGCGCTTCAGATCCGCAAGGATATAGACGAAAACATCGCCTTCCATCTGTCCGAATTGCGTGTAGTAAGGCGCATCGTTCATCATTCCCATCGTGGTTTCATATGCATGATCCAGATACCATTGCCACGGATGGTTCGTCACCAGGCCGGGATGATTGCGGGCCAGCTCATACATGACCCAATAGGCCGAAGCGACGTGCGGATAGTTAAACGAACGATCGACCGCCTCTGATGCCTTCTTGTTCCAGCTTGTCCAGGTCTTCCAGTTCAGGTCAGTACGGTAGTAGCTCGAAGGAAATGTATCCGGCTGGTAGTAGAACAAGCTTTTGCGCACACCATACTTTTGCGCTCCTGTACTGTACTGCAATTGTCCCCACAGCACCCCATCGACGAACGTTTCGAATTTGGCGAGTTCTTGCCCGTCCGGCTCTCCCAGTTCTTTCATTGCCAATGCCAGCCACGAACCCGCTCCCGCCTCGTCACTGAGACCGGCGATCCAAACACGGCTATCCTGCGTCACCGGCTTGTTCACCTCGCGGTCGTAACTGATGCTCGATGGACTGCGGTGGAAGGGATCCGCCGGATTTGAGAACCACTGCTTCGTGGTTAGGAAGTGTCCCAAATCAGTAACTGCTTCGGCTTCCGGCTTGATCACGCGATAGTTGATGGTCTGTAGCAGGCTGTCTTGATAGGTGATCGAAACCCGTGCCTCTCCCCAGGTCTTCCCTGTCAGCTTGTAGTCAACCCAGCCGCCAGGAGTCCGCGCCTGCTTCTGAATCACAATCGCCCCCACCGGCTCCACAGTGATAGACCTGACTGGCTGCGGATAAGTCAGGAATAGGTGGCCTTCCATATCCGTGGGCAGAATATAACCGGGTATGCCAACGGCGACAGGGCGCCCATTGGCCGTAAGCGTCTTCTCGATGCCGCGAATCGAGTCTGAAAGCAGAAACCTCAACGCGTAGACACGCGACTGTCCCGGTTGCAGCGTGAAGGCGGTCGCTCGGTTCCACGGCTGAGCGCGCTTCCACTCATTCTGCTCGAACGCGCTGCTGTGCACCATCCAATCGTAGAAGCCCTCGAAGGTAATGCCGCGTGGAGTCTGGTCGCGAAAGAGTTCCGGGCCACTATCCGGATGCCGCGATTCCGGATTAAGGATTGGCTTGTATGCCTCGAACGGAGTGTGCTCATCCGGAACCACCAGCAGAGCTGGGCCGCTGCCGTTGAGCCGCGTGACACGCAAGTAGCCGGCATCTTCACCGATGTAAGGGTCATAAAAGCTGCACACTGCATGTGCCTGCTCCAGCGTTCGGCCCGTGATGATGTTGTTGAAGATCATCGGTATGCCCAGCGCGCCAATCTCGACCGGCTGCCCGTTTTTATTGGTCAGCGTGAACCGCAGGACCAGGCTCTCGTTTTCGATAGCCCATGCTCGTGTAATGCGCAACGGAATATCGGACGGCAATGTCGGGGCAAGATCGGCTGCGGCCAGAACAGTTCCCGAAGCGGAAAGCGGCGTAACCGGAGATCGATGAAGTGCAGTGGAGTATCCCTTCCATGGGCCGTCTGAAGCAATCCGCAGCCGCAGATCCAGATCGCCAAGATGGTAGTACCCATTTTGCGAACGTTCGGCGAGCAGGTCGCCCGGCGTGAAATCGAAGTCACCAGCGCCCTTCGGCAGCAATGCAGCAACGGTTTGTGAAGAGCGCACCAGCTTCAGCACGAACTGAGGCGTATCCACACTGACGATGCCCTGCTCGAGCATCGGACCTGGTGCTGACTTTGCCCGCGCTTTCTCCGGCTGGCTAAATCCGGCCGTGCAAATAAAGATCGCTAGAAGGGCCGCCCAAAGCGCACTTCTCCATCCCACAACACCATCCCCAAGGCTGGCCGACTTCCTCAATCGCATCCTGAAAGCCCTCTAGTCCTATCTGAAGCGGCTGACAATAAAGCGCCGGACGCCCATGCTAGCGCGCCCGGCAAGTAAGCAGGGGAGGGCGAAGTTAGAACTCGAAATTTGCCCGCAGCTCGATGATGCGGCCGAACCCATTCAAGTTGTTTGTCGGCGCGCCTGTTCCGAAACCATAGTCTTGAACCCCGGCGTCGAAAGATGCTGCTGTATAGTTGGGCGGCCCGGAACTGTAATTGCCAAACACAGGGTGATTCCAGACGTTGAGGAATTCGCTCTGAAGTCGGAAATTCACATTTTCATGAATCTGAATCGCCTTTGTGATCGAGAGGTCCTCAAAAAATGCGTGCGGTCCATGAAGGAAGAGCACGTTCCCGATCGTTCCGGGAGTAGTGTTAGGAGCAATGTACGAGGGGTTGGCGCCGCCACCAATCGAGCTGACGAGGTATTTGGGGTCAATGAGGTCGGCGAAATTCTGCCCGGCTACGCGATGCACCCCCACTGCATGCTGTAACTGCGAAGGGGTGATGCCAGTCAGTGTCACGCCCCCGTCACCATAGTCATTGAACGTGTTGAACTGGCCAAGAAGCTGCGTCGGCGCGCCGGACTGGAACGTGATGATCGTGCCCACTGTCCAACCACCCAACACTTTATCTTCGAGGCCGCTATCTTTCAGGAACTGCCTGCCGTGTCCAAAGGGAAGATCATAGGTTCCGTTTGCATGAAATACATTTCGCAGATCGAACTGTGATGGCCCATAACTCTTCGCGATGTTGCGCAGAGTAAACAGGTTCGCCGCCGGAACGTAATTTGCATATCCCTGGTTCCCTGTCGACACACCTAGAGTGTGACTCCAGGTATAGTTTGCGTCGAATTGGAGGCCAGTCCAGAGACGTTGCCGCAGATCGACCTGCATGGCATTGTAATTCGCGTATCCAGCCGCGATCATATAACCCGTCTGAGCCCCCGCAGCGAAGGGATTCGCCTGGAAGAAATTGATGGGGTAACCCGCTCCTCCTCCGGTATATCCCGCGTTCGTCGCGCATGGACCGAACCCCGCACCAACCAGATTGCAGAAATAGGGAACCGTGCCGTTGATGCCACTGAGCACGTTTGCCATGGCACCTGCCTGACCTGTCTGGAGATAGCGAATATATTGCGCGTTGGTGAAGTCCGATGCGCCCGGCCCGCCGAACGCAGCAGTCAAGATAGGAAGAGAGGCAGGGCTGCCCTCAAAAGATGTGCCCCCGTTTGCTGCGAGATTGGCTTGTGCTTTCTTGAACTCTGCAAGAAACCCGTTTTCAAAGATATTAACTTCGTTCGGGTTGATGGCCAGCCATTGGTGAATAGTTCGGTTCCCGTTATATCGGACTTCGAGAACACGGGAGTTTCCAATAGCGCGCTGGATCCCGAAATTCCACGACTCGGTGTACGGTTGCTGGATGTTCGGGTTCATTCCGTTCACACCCGTCGAGTTTTGAAAAGTGAACTGCGATTCGGGAGCGGTGACTTGGTAGGCAGTCGGCGACAGGCCAAACGCTGGAATGGTGTCGCCCAGGGCCAGACTTCCCGGTGCGAAAGTTCCGGGTTGCCCGGAGGTGTTGGCATTCAGATAGAAGTTTTGATAGTAGAACGAGAAGAAATTCGAGGCGTAGTCCACGAAATATTGGTAGGGTTCTGTGAACCTCCTCAGGGAGAATCCACCACGGATCACGGTGCCATCTCCACCCAAAATTGCCTTCCATGGCCCGTCTGTGACCTTCGGGTTCCAGGCGAACCCGACAGCAGGCTGAGGCGTGACTTTCCATGCGTTATACGCATTCGGCCGAGTGGTGATCTGCGGATTCATGTCGCCCTGGAGCGAACCGGGATGGAATAGGTTGCCGACGCCCGAAGGCCCGTAGATAGCGGAAGGCGATGCTGAGTGATAGGCGCCGGTGACGTCGTGCTGGTCTCCGACAAAATCCCACCGCAAACCGTAATTCAATGTGAGGGAGGGCGTGACTTTCCAGGAATCTTCCACAAATAGACCTGCCGCGCTTGAAACCTCATCCAGCGGATACTCGCTTATCTTGCCGGTGTTGTACTGCTTGGTCTTGATGTCGTATGCGTACTGGCCATTCGCCTCATTCATGATCCTGCCGGTGAGAATCGCATACAGTTGCCCCGCTTCGGCGAGATTGGTATTGCTCGCAGCCGGCATGGATGCTGTGGTGAAGGCCTGTAGTGCCGGATCGCCGGTTGCCAAACCCAGATTGAAGAACGGATAACCGGCGGGAGGGTTCCAGTAGTGGTCTTGCTCGCGGTACCAGGAGAATCCGAAGCCAAGCGTATGACCGGCATGTTGCCAAGTCACGGAATCGGAGGCATTCAAGATTGGATAGAAGGTGCTGATGGGCGTTTGATATTGCTGCCCAGACATAGCGGTATTACTCGCGTTGCTCGAAATTGCACCGTAGCTGTTATACCCCCAATTGACGCTCAGCTGGCTTGCATAGAGCGGAGCGGCATTGTAGGCAAATTGTGTGTTGTCGTACAGATACCCAAACTTGAACTGGTTGATGAGCCGCGGCGTGACGATGTAATCCAGGCCAAAGGATGCGGTGTAGTTATTATTCTTATTTCCGGCAATCTGATTGTTAAAGGCAGACCCGGGAAAGTTGCCGGGGGCTACGTCCGGCTGCACTTCTTTGGTCATCATCCATGCAAGATACATTCGTACTTTCTGCGACAGGTTATAGTCGACCCGAGCCGATGGAAAGTAGAACGTCGTCGGAGAACTATTAATCCATTGCAGTGAATCAAAGTTTGGATTTGAGGTCGCCGCCAGCTTTCCCCCGCTGATGGATTTATTAATCGCCTGGAACTGCTGCGCGGTTTGTGCGTTCAGCGTGCCGGGCAGATTCGGATTGGTCTGGGTCGCGAGGGAAAACACATCGACCGTGTGACTGCTTCCATCGGTGCCCTGATAGGTAAAATTGCCCCCCTGCGCGGCTGGCGTGAAGACATCGTTGTAAGCCGTGAGGCTACCCGGCTGTTTGGACATCGCATAAGTGCCGAAGAAGAATAGCTTGTCATGGAGGACCGGGCCGCCGATACTCCCACCGAAGTCATTTAGGATTAACTTGTTCTTACGAAGCCCCACGGCGTTATTGCCCCAGCTATTCGCGTTGAGTCCGCTGTTGCGGAAATCGTCGTACACACGTCCATGAAATCGGTTGGTGCCGCGACGTGAGACAAAATTGACCTGCATGCTGGCTTGTCCAAATCCGGAGTTCAGGTCCAACTGGTCCGACTGAACGGTCATCTCCGCAATGCTTTCAATGCGAGGTGAAACGGCAGGCTGTACATTCCCGCTGAACTTCATTCTGCCTGAATTGCCGATCACGCCATCGATGTTGCTTCCCTGGTCATTCACCGGCAGACCGTTATAGGTACCGTTGAAACCAGCCACGAGTTGTGAGAATGCGGTGAGATCGCGCCCTTGGAGCGGAAGATTCTCAATCTGCTTCATGTCCACGACAAGCCCTATCGCATTTGAGCTTGTCTCGAGGACCGGAGTGCTCGTAGCCGTGACTTCTACAGCCTGATTCACCTGCCCTATCTGCATCATCACCGCGATGCTTGTGGTCTGGCCGGCCTGCACTAGCACGGACTGATAGACCTTGGTGGAATACCCGCTCTTGGAAACCGTCAACCGGTAGGTGCCAATCTCGAGGTTGACAAATGTATATGCCCCTTTATTTTCTGTCTCGGCCGTTCGCACGTCCTGGGAGCCAAGCTCGACCAACTCCAGGCGCACACCGGGGACGATGGCACCGCTGGAATCGGAGACGGTTATCTGAACCGTGCCCTGTGATCCGCTTTGTCCATATGCCTGCCCTAAAACGAAACAAAAAGCACACAGAACGCCTATCAGGAACCCGAGCGACCGACAACACCTGCGAATCATAAAGCGACCCCCATAGGTTTGAACTCTCGCTGCCAGCGGTCTTTTTTCTCGACGCTGTGACCGATTACTTGATAGCCGGGATTACCACGATCAGCAAACGTTATCTGTATCCCAATTAAGTTCAAGTTTGTATACGTTAATGTATGTTTAGTCAAATGCTAATTTCATGGAAATCGCAAATGATTGGGCCTATGAAGGACGGCAGATCGAACTCGAAACAACGTTGCAACACGCGATATGCACCGCTTGCGCAGCCGTGCTATCGGTGGGGGCTGGTTTGGGATGTCGAGTTTTTCTCGCGCAGTAACGTGGCGAGTGTGTCCAGGCAACGCTGTGACTTTTCCCGTTCCCCGAGCCTCCGGTACGCAGCGGCGAGACTGCTATAAACCGCGGGATTGTTCGGCTCGATCCTGCGGCTGATCTCCAGATGGGCCGCAGCCTCGGCAAATCTGCCCTCCCGCAGATAGAGTTTGCCGAGAGCAATCTGCGTTGCGGAATAATCTGGCCGGTCCTTCGCTGCTTCCTCCAGCGCGGACTGTGCTTCGGCAAACTCGGGTTGTCCCGGAACTGCGCCCACATAAAGAAGCACAGAGCCGAGCAGGGAAAGGGTTTGATAATCGCGGTGTCCGGCGCGAACCGCCTGTTGCAGAAGGTCCGTCGCGGCCTTCAGCTTGTCCTCGTAGAGATCTTTCTGCACGCGAGCCAGGACGCCGATGTAATCGGAAGCCCCCAGACGCGAGGCCGCGTCAAACTCCGGTTTCGCTTCATCAAAACGGTCCAATTTCGCCAGAAACAGCGCCCGCTCATAGTGGAGGCGAGCGGATGCGGGCAGGTGACGCAGCCCCAGCTCCGCGATCCGCAGGCCCAGGGCATTCTGCTGATGATCTGTGCACGCATCCGCGAGAAACGCATACAACTTTTCATCCTCAGGTGTTGCTGCAGCCGCCCGCAGAAATGCAGCAAATGCTGACTCTTGCTGATCGTTTCCGAGATACGCCTGCGCGAGCAGGCTCTCCACGGTCGCCGTACGCTTCCCGGATTGCCGCAATGCCTCCAGTGTCGCGATTGCCGGCTGATATTGATTGGTGCCGAGATAGCAGATGCTCAGATTGACTGCTGTCGCGTAGAGATCAGTGCCGGCCTTTCGTGCCGCCAATAGATGCGGAATCGCCTGCTGGAACAAACCGTCCCGAGTCAGCCGCGTTCCTGTTTCCAGTTCCGCACGCCCGTTCCCCTGCTGATAACCAGCATCAGGCTGCGCGGGCAAAACGGCCGGCATGGAACAGAGACAACAGCCAAGAAGCGCCGCGCCAAGTCCCATAGCAATGTGTCGCCGGGCCATCGCACAATTCTAAAGGTTGCCGTATGCGAATACTTTATTGTATACATTTCCTTCCGTTCCAGTTCTCATAGAAGAGGGGACGTTTGCCCCGGGCGAGAGGAGATTGATGGACCGCAGACACTTTCTGCACAGCATAGTAGCCAGCACCGTAGCGCTGAATAGCCTCCCTTCACTGTCGATTGGGGCTCAAGACTCGGTACCTCTGCCGCTGCAAGGGGAAGTCAAGGCCAGTGATGCTGCCGTCGAGGGCCACACCTTCCTGTATTCCTTCACCTCGAATGGCAAGTCGTGGAAGGTGTATGAGGATTTGCGCACCCGCGACGGTGCCATCACATTTATCTCCTCAGCAGGAACAGCGCGCGTATTGCCCAAAACCGCGGAGGCAATATTCGCAGAAGATGGGCCCCCATACCTGGGCCTCAACTTGAAAGACATTAGCCTCAGCCCTCGCGACCTGCTCGCAGACAGGTTGCTGGCAAATGGCGAACCGGATGAGGCTGAGGTACGCCGGGCAGCCCCTCCCATGGATTCCGCTTCCGCCCACGGGCGCGGCTACCGGCCGCAGTGGAACACCTTCGTAGGCACGCGGGAATGCAGCGATACGATGCCTGTCTACCCTAGCGGCAACACTCGCACGTATCATCCGCAACAGTATTTCGGCGAGCTTACACAGGAACGCACCAGTAAACGCCACGAAGGCCTGGTCGGCGCTTGGATGCCGGCCGTGCGCAAGGTGCTTCCCGACGACGACGGCTCCTACTACGAGGTGATTGTCTTTGGAGATGTGCTCGCCAAAGATCGCTTCATTGTGCAGACGTGGCACCGCACCACGCATATCCAGAACGGCAAAATCGTCAAGGTGGAGTACGGCTACAGCTATCCCGCCTACTCTTCCCGGCGAGAGCCTCCGCAGCCGGAAGAGTTCTACCGCGGGCTGCTGGATTTCGCGGAGTACTGGGATCGCCAGATGCACGATGTCTCGCTCATTACCCTGCCCGATCAGAGCTGGGCCAACATGGTGCGCTACGCCTTTGTGAAAGAGCAGATGACGCGCCCGGGCGGCGTGTATCCGAAGTATGGCGCTGTGGATCGCGATTATTACGGCTCTGAATACGACGGATTCCAGGACACGTTCACGATGTCCTTCTACTCCAATATGGAGTGCGGCCGTCTCGCCCAGGCAAGCAGCGTGTTTGACAACTACTTCACTCATTTTGTGGATGAGAAGGGGCTCGTCAACATGCGCGGGCCGGAAACAGGGCAGTTCGGCCTCACGCTCTCGCTCATCGCTCGTTATTACAGCTACACCGGTGACAAGACACTGCTGCTGAAACACCGGGCGAAGATTGAAGCCACGGCGGCGCTGCTTTCTGATCTGCATGATGAGGCTCTCCGGCTTCCAGCCTCCAATCCGGGATCCGGACTCATTCATGGTTGGTGCGAATCGGATTCCTGCCTGATGCCCAATCCATCCATATGGTGGAAACCGT
>DASRRN010000660.1:0-12831 GCA_035695685.1 Acidobacteriaceae bacterium
AGCCCAGGACGTGAGTCCTGGGTTAACCGAAAAAGCTGGACTAGTCCCGCCAGGGACGGCTGAAACCTAGTCCCCTGTGCTCAGCCGTCCCTTACGGGACTGGTCGGATTGCTTATATCTGTCCAGGACTGCCGTCCTGGGCTAAGTTCAGACGTCCCCGTTCGACAAGCTCAGGGCAGGCTCTTCGGGACTGGAGCAGGGTTCTCACACATCCTCTAAAGCCCAGATGTTTGTCGGGCCTCATCGGCCCGACTGAAGTCGGGCCCTGATACAAAGCACAAGCGCGGTGTCTCCCAAAAAATTCGCGCGTTCCGCAGATTTCGATCTCTCCATCCTCTTTGAAACGTAAAAACTCCACACCAACGCGAACGCCGGGTACAGCATCGGCACCGGCAAAGATAAGGCGGTTTGCGTGCCGATCTAAAATGCAATAGCCATGCCAGAAGATATAGCGCTGCGGCTTCTAGCCTCAGCTCTGCCACAGCTCGAAGCATCCTTTCGCAATCTGCCCGCATACGCGGGACCAGCACCCGCAATCGACGCCATGGCCGCGATGATGAGCCAGGTTGCGGAGAGAATGGCGGACAATTACCCCTACTTCCACCCCCTTTACGCCGGCCAGATGCTCAAGCCACCCCACCCGCTGGCCCGTGCCGCCTATGCTCTCGCCATGGTGATCAATCCCAATAATCATGCCCTCGACGGCGGCCGCGCCAGCTCGCGCATGGAGGTAGAAGCAGTTCGCGGAATCGCCGGCATGTTTGGCTGGACGGACTATCTCGGGCATCTCACCAGCGGCGGAACCTTTGCCAACCTGGAAGCACTCTGGATCGCCGGTCACCTGGCTCCCGGCAAACACATTGTTGCTTCCGGGCAGGCGCACTATACCCATAGCCGAATCAGCTCCGTCCTCGGTCTGCCCTTCAGCACCGTGTCTGCAGACAATGAGGGTCGTATGGATATCGCGGCGCTCGAGTCAGCACTCCAGGAAGGGAACGTAGGGACGGTGGTGGTGACCCTGGGCGCCACCGCGACCGGGGCTGTCGATCCGCTGCATAGGGTGCTCGCGCTGCGCAGCACTTATTCATTTCGCGTTCATGTCGATGCGGCCTATGGTGGATATTTCTCTTTGGTCTCGACCCTGGGGGAGAACGCGACACGTGCCTTCGCCTGCCTGGCGCAGGCCGACTCCATTGTCGTCGATCCACACAAGCATGGGCTGCAACCGTATGGCTGCGGCTGCATCCTGTTTCGCGAGCCTTCAGTGGGCCGCTTCTACAAACACGACTCGCCCTATACCTATTTCACCTCGGACGATCTTCACCTGGGCGAAATCAGCCTGGAGTGCTCACGAGCAGGCGCTTCCGCCGTCGCGTTGTGGGCAACACAGCAGTTGCTGCCGCTCATCCGCGACGGTGAGTTTGCCGGTGGATTGCGTTCGAGTCGCGAAGCAGCAATGCTCATGCACCAGAAGATCTGCGCAGATGCCCGGTGGGTCTCTCCTTTTCCCCCAGAGCTCGACATCCTGGTGTGGGCAGTGCGCGGTGACACTGTTGATACCTCGTCCCGGTTGGCACAACAGATCTTCGCCGCTGCCGCTCGCGAGAATCTTCATCTCGCCCTGGCCCAGTTACCCAGCAGATTCTTCCCTCACGGTTTGTGGCCAGACCAGGACCAGCACGACAGCATAACCTGCCTTCGCTCCGTGCTCATGAAGCCGGAACATCTGGAATGGCTCCCCGCCATCTGGAAGCGGCTGAACCAGGTAACTGATCAGGTGCTGGCCACCGGCCCTCGGTAAGGGATGTTCACGTACTGAACTGAAAAATCTGGGAAATGTGCTCCCACAGAAGCAGCACAACTCTCGACGGAAGTGTCAGTCCGATTCGTGATAAAAGCCAGGCGGTCGATGGTTAGAATAGACATTACTTCCGGAACAGGGAGACTTGGCGCCGTTGACGGGTAAGAGGGAGCGAAGGCCTGCGCTGGAGTGAAGGTTTCGGCAACGTGGAACTGCGTAAACGTTTCACCGTGGGTCGAGACCGAAGTGAAAAACATCCTGGGTTCCGGCTGGCCGGAACCCACCGCACGATCTCGAAGAGTTCGAGCCAGGTGAAACGGGTTAAATAGGGAGATAGGCAGGATGCATTTTTCGAATCAGCAGAGCGGTTTTTCTTCGAACGGCCTCTCCGACCGAGTGGGTGTTGTAGCTTACTTTTCGATGGAGATCGCCATTGCACCGGAAATGCCCACATACAGTGGGGGACTGGGTGTGCTTGCCGGCGATACCATGCGGTCCGCAGCCGATCTCGGGCTGGGACTATGCGCCGTCACCTTACTCCACCGCAAAGGATACTTTCAGCAACATCTGAATGCCCAGGGGATTCAAAGCGCTGAAGATCAACCCTGGGCGATCGAAAAGCTCTTGACGCTCGAGAACGCCTTAGTCGAAGTAACGTTGGAGGACCGCCCGGTCATGGTCCGCGCATGGCGCTACGACCTCGAGGGGGTCAGCGGTCACACCATACCGATCTACCTGCTTGACACCGATTTGTCCCAGAACGACCCGCGCGACCGGGAGCTTACCGATCATCTATACGGTGGGGATACGGATTACCGGTTGCGCCAGGAAGCCATTCTAGGCATTGGTGGTGTCCGCATTCTGGAAGCCCTGGATTATGACGTGACCGTGTACCACATGAATGAAGGTCACGCGTCGCTTCTGACCGTGGCTTTGATGGAGTTCCAATTGGGGGGTGCAACCAACCGGCCCATTGAGGAACGGGATACGCAAGCGGTCCGCAGCCGGTGTGTGTTTACCACCCACACCCCGGTGCCCGCCGGACATGACCGATTTTCGATGGAGCAGACGTACCGGATTCTCGGCCCCGAAGTCGCCCGCCTGCTGGAGCGAATGGGCGGCTGTCACGACGGAATGCTCAACATGACGTACGTGGCTCTGGCTTCGTCGCGTTTCGTCAACGGCGTCGCCTTGCAGCATGGCAAGATCTCGCGGGAGATGTTTCCCGACTATGCCATCGATGCCATCACCAACGGGGTACATGCGGCCACCTGGACCTCCGCCCCAATGCAGGCCATTTTTGATCGCAGCATTCCGCGCTGGCGTAAAGATAATTTCCAGTTTCGCTACGCCATTGACGTTCCCCTGCGAGACATCGAGAAGGCGCATGCCCAGTCCAAGCGCAACCTCATCGCCGCGGTTGCGGAGAGGACCGGGATCACACTGCGTAGTAATGTCTTCACCATTGGTTTCGCCCGCCGCGTGGCCACCTACAAACGAGCCGACTTGCTGCTGACGGATCCCGAACGGCTGGTTCGCTGCGCAGAGAAGTTTCGCGGTATGCAGATTCTCTTCAGCGGCAAAGCTCATCCCCACGATGAACCAGGCAAGAAGCTGATTCAGGAGATTTTTGAAGTAGCTGCCAAGCTTGAGTCGGACGCGCTCAAGATTGTCTACCTGGAGAACTACGAGTGGAAGCTCGCGGCGATGCTTACCGCGGGTGTCGATCTCTGGTTGAACACCCCCCGGCGCCCCTTCGAGGCCTCCGGCACTAGCGGGATGAAAGCGGCGCTTAACGGGGTTCCCAGCTTAAGCGTACTTGACGGTTGGTGGATCGAAGGCTGGATAGAAGGGGTCACCGGTTGGGCCATACCAGATAGCGATACGCCGGAACAAGAGGTAGCAAGTCTCTACCAGCAGTTGGAAGCGACCATCCTTCCCCTCTACTACGGCAAACCGGAGCAATGGCGTACCGTAATGCGGTCCACCATTGCGCTCAATGGGTCCTTCTTCAACACCCATCGCATGCTTCAGGAGTACATTTCGAACGCTTACTACCCGGATAGAGGCGCCACGGTGTCGAGCGCCGCGCTCGAGTCTGTCCTCGCCAAATAAAGGCCTCTGAAACAAAGCCGGACAGGCAAAAACCTGTCCGGCTTTGTTGTTTCGCTCTGAGCTGCTGAGTCAAATTGCCTGCGCTCAACGTCAAAGATTGGTTGAGGGATTGGTTGAGGCAAAGCTGCAACCGCCTCTGGGTGCCACTTTCATCGTGCAAAACGTATAATCTGATCGTGGCACGAATTTGCCGACAGCATTTTCACTTTGCTGCATACAGAGCAACCACTTCCGTCGCTGCTTTTGCTCAAGAAAAGCGGCGCTTCGCGACACTTGTCTGTGCAGAGCAGAAGTGAAAGTGCTGCAAACCCCAATCCTCTAGAGGGCTCGGCAAATCTCGTAAGTATTTTCGCTCTGGGGCCACGGCCGTTCCGTTAAAGAGCGACCGCGCATAACGACCGTCGACCGCCAACACAAGAGCGTAAACGCTTTAACAGCCCGGGACCCTGAAAGAAGCTTGCACAATATTCGCCTGTTCTTCCGTCCGAGCCTGGCAGGCTCGTCTTTGCCGGATTTTCACCCTTCTTCCCGGGTTGTTGTGACTCCCGGAAAGAACGTCTTAGGAGTGAGCTAGCAAATGTGGATTGTTCGTCTTGCGTTACGGCGTCCCTATACCTTCGCCGTCTTCGCGCTTTTACTGTTGATACTAGGGCCGCTCTCGATCATCAACACCCCGACCGACATTTTCCCCAACATCAATATCCCGGTGGTCAGCATTGTCTGGCAATATCAAGGCCTTTCTGCCGTGGATATGGCCCACCGCATCGTCACCATTACCGAGCGGGCGCTCACCACTACGGTCGACAATATCGATCACGTTGAGTCCCAATCCCTGGTGGGTGTTGCGGTGGTGAAGGTCTATTTCCAGCCCACAGTTACGTTGTCCACGGCCATCGCACAGATCACCGCAATCTCGCAAACTCAGTTGCGCCAGCTGCCCCAGGGAACAACGCCGCCTCTGATCATCACCTACACCGCGTCCAGTGTGCCCATTCTGCAGCTTGGCCTCTCCGGCGAGGGCCTCTCCGAACAGCAGCTCAATGACTACGGCCTGAATTCCATTCGCACGCAATTCGCCACCATCGAGGGGGCGGAAAGCCCCTACCCCTACGGTGGTAAGCAGCGACAGGTGCAGGTGGACCTGAATATGCAGGCGCTGCAGGCCCGAGGCCTTTCTCCCAGCGACGTAGTCAATGCCATTGGCACCCAGAACCTGATTCTGCCCTCCGGAACAGTGAAGGTTGGATCGTTCGAGTACCAGCTAGCCACCAATAGCGCCCCGACGACCATCCAGGGCTTGAACGATCTTCCGATTAAGAGCGTGAATGGCGCCATTGTTTACATCCGCGACGTTGCCCATGTGCGTGACGGTTTCCCGCCGCAAACCAACATCGTCCGCGTAGATGGACAACGCGCCAGCCTAATGAGCGTGCTGAAAAACGGCAACGTCTCGACTCTGCAGGTCATTTCCAGAATCCGGGCCATGCTACCGATTATTGCCAGCCAGTTGCCGCCACAATTGCGGATTACACCCCTGTCGGATCAGTCGATCTTTGTGCGCGGCGCTATCGAAGGTGTGGTGCGTGAGGGAATCATCGCCGGCTGTCTTACCGCCGTCATGATCCTGGTTTTTCTGGGCAGCTGGCGCAGCACGCTGATTATTGCCGTCTCCATTCCTCTTTCCATCCTGGTCTCGCTGATTCTGCTGGGGGCCTTGGGCGAGACCATCAATATCATGACCTTGGGCGGCCTGGCGCTGGCCGTGGGCATCCTGGTCGACGACGCCACGGTAGAGATCGAAAACATTAACCGTAATCTGGAGGAAGGCAAAGAGGTGGAGCAAGCCATTCTCGATGGCGCGGCGCAGATTGCCGTCCCCGCCTTTGTCTCCACTCTATCGATCTGCATTGTCTTTGTGCCCATGTTTTTCATGGGCGGGGTCGCCAAGTATCTTTTTGTGCCCTTGGCCGAAGCTGTGATTTTCGCCATGTTGGCTTCTTATTTCCTTTCCCGCACCGTGGTTCCCACCATGGCCAAGTTCCTGCTTCACGAGCATGACCCGGCCAGCGAGAAGCAGAAGCACCACAGCCGCAACCCACTGGTTCGCGCCCAGCTGGCATTCGAGTACAGGTTTGAGCAGCTTCGTACTTTTTATTTCCGACTGTTACAGTTCGCTATCGGGCATAGCGCGATCTTTCTTATTCTTTTCTTCGCTTTTACCGTCGGGTCCTTTGCCCTCTTGTATCCGTGGCTAGGCCAGGACTTCTTTCCCTCCGTGGACGCGGGGTCGTTCAAACTTCACCTGCGCGCCCAAACCGGCACCCGCATCGAAGAAACAGCACGATTGTGCGATGAGGTCGATGGCGCCATTCGCCAGCAGATTCCGAAAAGTGAACTGGTCAGCATCATCGACAACATTGGCATTCCCTATTCCGGTTTGAATCTCTCCTACACCAGCACCGGTGTCGTAGGCCCTGCAGACGCCGACATCACGGTGCAGTTGGCCGAAAAGCACCATCCCACTGACGTCTATGTGCAGCACCTGCGGGCTAAGCTGGGCGCCCAGTTTCCTGGAACCATCTTCTACACCTTGCCCGTGGATATGGTGACTCAGATTCTTAACTTTGGCTTGCCGGCTCCGATTGATATCCAGGTAATCGGCAACAATCTTGAAGGGAACCGGCGATTTATCGATCGGCTGTTTCGAGACATTATCTACGTGCCCGGTACGGCCGATCTGCACATCCAACAGCCCTTCAATAATCCGCAGTTTCTGATCGATGTGAACCGCTCCAAGGCACAGGACATTGGGCTGACCCAGCGGGATGTGGCCGGCAGTCTGCTGGTCGCGACCAGCGGCAGCTTCCAGACCACTCCGACCTTCTGGCTCGATCCAAGAAACGGTGTCAGTTACAATATCGCCGCCCAGACTCCGCAATACACCTTGCAGTCTCTTGCCGATCTTGAAAACATCCCGGTGACCACGCCTAGCGCGGCGGCCACGATCACCCCGAATCCAAACCTGTCTGTAGGAGCGGCCAACCTGCTCCCGGTGACCACGGGGGCTGCTCCTTCAAACGCGCCCGGAGTGCAGCCGATCCAAATTCTGGGTAATGTGGCTACCTTCGTTCGGAGTGCGGAGCCGGCCACTGTAAGCCACTACAACATTGCGCCGGTACTCGATATCTACGGCAACGTGGTGAACAGTGATTTGCGCAGCGTCTCAGATGACATTGCTCAGATCGTCGCCAAACACCGCAAGGAACTGCCCCGGGGTTCGCAGATAGTGATTCGTGGCCAGGTGCAGACGATGAACTCCTCGTTTATTGGGTTGATCGGTGGCCTGGCCTTTTCCATCCTGTTGGTTTATCTGCTCATCGTGGTCAATTTCCAGTCGTGGCTCGACCCCTTCATGATCATCGCCGCGCTGCCGGCCGCGTTGAGCGGCATCGTGTGGATGTTGTTCATTACCGGCACCCATATCAGCGTGCCTGCGCTCACCGGTTCCATCATGACCATGGGCGTGGCCACCGCGAATTCCATTCTCGTGATCAGTTTCGCTCGCGAGCAACTGGAAGAGACCGTCGGCGATGCCCGCGCCGCCGCGCTGCGTGCCGGGTACACGCGCTTTCGTCCGGTGATCATGACCGCCCTTGCCATGATCATCGGCATGGTACCCATGGCGTTAGGTTTGGGCGACGGCGGAGAACAAAATGCTCCGCTGGGCCGGGCAGTCATCGGTGGATTGCTGTTTGCTACCACCGCCACGCTGTTCTTCGTGCCCACATTCTTTAGCGTGATCCATGGGTGGCTGGGGCGGCGTCGCAAGTCCGCGGTCGCGCCCTCGGGCGGAGCAGATCTGGAAGCTTAGAAAGATGGTAGACAGGGTGGAAACTAATCAGGAAAGAAGAGACCAGCCGCAACCGGCGAATGGAACTCACCACATACCTTCAGACGCTCCGCCTCTCTCCGGCCGGGTCGTCGTGCTAGGACTCGTGCTTCTCACGATCGTGACCGTGGTTGTGACGGTTGCCGGGATCATACCCCGGGTGCGCGCCCGCAGCAAGCTCAAGGAACAGACCGATGCGCTCGCTGCTCCCAACGTGATCGTCAATCCGCCGAAGCAAGGCCAGACCGCCCAGGAAGTTGTCTTGCCGGCCAACATTTATGCTTACAGCGATGCCTCACTCTACGCGCGCACCGACGGTTATCTCAGCAAGTGGTATTTCGATATTGGCGCCCACGTCCGTGAAGGGCAGTTGCTGGCAATCATCAGCTCACCCGAAGTGGATAAGCAACTGCTGCAGGCACATGCGGATTTGGCTACCGCCGAAGCCAACGCCGGTCTGGCAAAGACGAATTCCACCCGCTACCAGGGATTGCTCACGCAAAACGCCGTGTCCAAGCAGGATACGGATACGTTCGTCAGCCAGGCAGCATCCACCAGCTCCGCGGTTAAGTCGGCTCAAGCCAATGTGCAGCGGCTGGAGGAGCTGCAATCGTTCGAAAAGATCTATGCGCCTTTCAATGGAGTGATCACTGCCCGAAACGTCGATGTCGGACAGTTGATCAACGCTGGGAGTGGCACGACCCAGTTGTTTCGCATCTCTGCCATTAACGTTTTGCGTGTCTACGTAAACGTTCCGCAGATTTATTCCCAAACCGCGGTTCCCGGCACCACCGCGCAAATTACTTTTAGCGAATTTCCCGGGCAGTCGTTTACCGGCAAGCTGGTCCGCACGGCAAGAGCAATCGATCCTACCTCACGAACCCTGCTGGTGGAGATCGATCTGGATAACCGGGATGGCAAGCTCATGCCCGGGGCCTACGGCCAGGTCCACATGAACGTGCACAACCAGGTTGTGCCCATGATCGTTCCGGTATCCGCGCTTATCTTTCGCACCGAAGGGCTGCAGGTGGGTACGGTGGTGAAAGGACCCAATGGAGATGAGGCCAAGCTGGTCCACGTAACGATGGGTCAGGATGATGGATCGACAGTACAAGTGATCCAGGGCCTCAACGCTGACTCGCAAGTGATCCAGAATCCGCCGGATTCATTAATCGACGGGGAACCTGTGCACGTGGTTCAACCGGGCAAGACGGAGGAGGAAAACGGGAGCGCGCAGGAATGAAGCTTCGAGACAGCCTTTTCGCGGCGGCGTTGCTGCTTTCCGGTTGCACCGTAGGGCCGAACTATCATCGGCCCAACGCCCCTGCGGCGCCTGCGTTTAAAGAGAGCGCTGTGGTCCCTCCACCCGACCTTCCGGCCGGTGGGTGGAAACAGGTGACTCCGAACGATAGCGCGTTGCGGGCAAATTGGTGGGAGATTTATCAAGACCCCCAACTGGATAAGCTCGAGCAGCAGGTCGCGGTTTCCAACCAGACGCTGAAGGCTTCCTATGAGCAGTACATGCAGGCCCGGGCGGCTGTCCAGGTCGCCCGGTCGCAGTATTATCCCACCGTGCAGGCCGGTCCGTCAGCGACGCGCGAACGCCAGTCGCAAAACCGTCCGCTGTATGTTCCCGGCAGCAAGACCAATTACAACGACTTGTTTCTCCAGGGGCAAGTTTCGTGGGAGCCGGATCTATGGGGTAACGTCCGCAGGCAGGTCGAATCGCAGCGGGCTACCGCTCAAGCCACAGCCGCGGACTTAGCGAATGTGGACTTAAGCCTGCGCTCGGAATTGGCAATGGATTACTTTGAATTACGGGGCCTGGATACACAGCAGCGGTTGCTCGATAACACCGTGCAGCAATTTGAGCAGTACCTGGAGCTGACCAAGGTACGGTTCGCAGGGGGAGTGGCCACCGACTCCGACGTGGCGCTGGCGCAAACCCAGCTTGATCAGACGCGTGCCCAGGCCATCGATGTAGGCGTCGCCCGTGCCCAGTTTGAACATGCCATCGCCACGCTCGCCGGCGTCCCCGCATCCAGTTTCGGCTTGCCCCCGTCCCCCCTCGATCTGCAGTTGCCGCAGGTACCGGTGGGCGTGCCCTCGCAATTGTTGGAGCGCCGTCCCGATGTTGCCGCTGCTGAACGCCGCGCGAACGTAGCCAATGCGGAAATAGGGATTGCGATCGCGGCATATTACCCCACCATCAACATCACCGGCACAGGTGGCTTTGAGAGCAAGAACGCGGGTACTTTGATCCAGGGACCAAGCTCGCTCTGGTCGCTGGGGGGCTCGGCGGTAGAGTTGTTGTTTGATGCCGGCCGTCGTCATGCCCTGACCGAAGAGGCAAGGGATGTTTACGAGCAGAACGTGGCCAGTTACCGGCAGACTGTGTTGCAGGCCTTTCAAGAAGTAGAGGACAATCTCTCCGGCCTGCGGATTCTCAACAGCGAGTCGACCGCGCAACAACGGGCAGTCGACTCTGCCCGGCGTTCGCTCATCATTTCGACCAACCGCTACAAGGGCGGGGTCACCACTTATCTTGAGGTGATTACGGCACAGACCACGCAGTTGTCCAACGAGCGAACCGCCGCCGATATCACGACCCGCGAGTTTGCCGCCAGTGTGCAACTTGTCAAGGCTCTCGGCGGCGGCTGGGATAATACCAAGTTGCCAAACCCCTGACCCCATGAACTAACTGGGGCCGGGTGAGCTTTGCGCATTGGGCAGTGAGCCGGTGGTGAAGACCTGCTCCGCTTGCCCTCCGGCAATGCGGTAGATCACGAACTCCCGATCGCGGTGACTGCTCAACTCAAATACCAGGTCTCCCCGATTATTGGCTCTGGCATCGACAGCATCGACCAAACGCATCTTCGGGGTCACGTCCAGGTGATCGTCGTCGGTCACGGATTTGAACAGCACCTTAGGCACCCCGTTGAAATCGGGCTGCGCGATCAAGGCGACATATTTCGTCTTGCCGGCTTTATCTTGCACTTGGGCGGTGTAGACCAGGGTTGCCCCGCCGCTGTAGGAGAGCTCATAGGCCTTGAAACGCTCGTTGATAAACACCGGTTTAGGGGCGGCTGAGGTGGCGGACGCTTTACGCCTTTGCGGTGTGCCGGCCGCAGCGTGATGCGGCCTGGTGGTGGCCTTCACCGGTGGCGCGGTCGCGGCGATTGCGCCGGCGGCCGCGATCTGCATCTGCTCCTTCATTTTGCCGGCGTCCGCCGGGTCCGCCCAGAGATACACGAAGGGATGCGCTTCCCGATCGCTGGCGTCGGAAACGGCGATCATTTGCTGCAGACCAGAGGGAACGCCGGTGAGCTCAGCCGGTTTCATGTCGTCCTTCGGGGTCTGCTGCCCGTAAATCAGGTGCGGCCGATCCGGGTCGGCTCCACCGAGCGGGGTCTCGGGCGCCCCGGCCTGCGCGCTGCTGGCGCTCGGCGCCGACGATGATGAGTCCGAACGCCTGCGCAGGGTCGGGCGATCGGGGTCGCCGGAAGACGAGTTGCCGGAGGCCGGTGGATTGGAAGACTGGGACGAAGACGTATCGGTGGAAGAAGAAGTGCTGCCCGAGTCTCGGCCCTTGAAATGTGGACGGCCGTTTCCTGCGTCGGTCACCACCTGGGGCATGTTCCTGCCTTGCTTCGGCTTCGCCCGTTTGGGCGGAGCTGCCATGGGCTTCCACGCTCCATAGCCGAACCAGTAGCCGTCCACGTCCTGCGAAGTGTTGATGTCGAACACCCCCCGGGCTATGCCCGCATCCTCGAGGATGTACTCGGTTCCCGGTTCCAGAGCGAGCGGTTCCGGCTTGGCCAGGTAGAGCCCTCCTGGTTGATACTGTTCGCCGTCGAAGACTGAGATTGGGATGATCCGGCTGGCGCTTGGCTTTCCTGTCTCGCCTGTCCACTCGAGGACGGCCACGGCACGGACTGACGGCGCCGCTTTCTTGGTGCTTTCGATATGCCCCGGATACTGCGCGGAGGCAGGGGCTGCCAGCACAAGCAGCAAAGCCAAGCTGCGCGCGGCATTTGTCATCGTGGAATAATCTCGTTGCATAACATCTCGTTTAGGGGAAGGACTTCTTTCATGGAAGTGAACGACAAAGTCGCCGACTTTACGCTTCAGACCGAGGAAGATAAAACCGTGCACCTGAAGGACTTCAGCGGCAAACCGGTAGTGCTTTTCTTCTATCCCAGGGCCGACACGCCCGGCTGCACGATCGAAGCCTGCGGCTTTCGTGACGTCTTCAAGAAGATACAGCAGGCTGGCGCCGTCGTTCTCGGTATCTCGCGCGACACTCCGAAGGCGCAGAAGAAATTCAAAGAGAAGTACAACTTGCCGTATACCCTCCTTGCTGATGTAGACGAAGTAGTTTGCAAACAGTTTGATGTTCTCAAGCAAAAGAATATGTATGGCAAGAAAGTGATTGGCATTGAGCGGACGACATTTCTCATCGGTCCCGATCAGAAGCTGGTGAAAATCTTTCCCAAAGTCAAGCCGGAGGGGCACGCCGAAGAGGTTCTTGCCGCTGTCAAAGCAGCCCATGGCTAGAGTCTGCGCCGGGGCAACTCTGCTTTCCCGAGGCTTTTATCTGGATCCTCCCGACCTGGTAGCCCAAAAACTGTTGGGGAAGCTGCTGGTACGGTGGGGTACTAAGGGAGAAACGATGGTGGGGCGCATCGTCGAAGTCGAAGCCTACTTCGGCGAGGCCGACGCTGCAGCCCATGCTTTCGCGGGAAAGACGGCAAGAAACGCGGTCCTCTTCGGACCGCCGGGCCACGCCTACGTCTACTTTGTGTACGGCATGCATTTCTGTCTGAACGTTTCCTGCGAGCGGGAGGGCCGGGCCGGGGGCGTCCTGTTCCGCGCGCTCGAACCGATCAGTGGATTGGAAGCTATGGCAACGAATCGAGGAGTGGCCGCCACCCGGCTCGCTGTCTTAACTTCCGGGCCAGGCCGACTGTGCCAAGCCTTCGGAGTGACCCGGGAGCGTGACAACGGCGCCGATCTGACCTCACCG
>DASRRN010000661.1:0-5787 GCA_035695685.1 Acidobacteriaceae bacterium
AGCACCAATGATCTTGGACCATCCGCCCTTTTGAGAAAAGGTTTCGTGGCCAGATAGCCGGCCACGGCTCCGCAGGTGTTACCCGCGATATCTATGAAAGATGGGACACGGCCAATGTAACCAAGCTGCAACACTTCAGCGCATGTTGATAACGAAAGGCCGAAGAGAAAAGCCCGGATCAGAGACGTACCGCCCAAGGCGATCCCCAGCGGCATGTAGAGGATGAGATTGTTAATGACGTCGGCGGGGCTGATTTGATCTTCGACGAACGCGAGCGATGGATGTCGAAGCCCGGTCGGAATCATCGTTGCCGCGACAATCAAGGCGATTGCAGGAAGCAGCAATCGAAGGCGTAGTCGCGGTAGCCTGGATAGATTCAATGTAAATAGATTCAATATAGATAGATTCAATGGTTTTTAGCCAGGCCCTTGAAACAGTGTAGCGTGAAGGCTCATGGATTTAGTTGACAATTGAACAGGTGTACGCGATTGATCACAGTATCTTTCGATACACCAGAAACCCTGACTCCTCTGCTAACTTGTCGTACAGCTTGATGGCGATCGCGTTTGTCTTATGCGTCTTCCAATACACTCGGCTGGAGCCGGCATCCGCTGCGTATCGATAAACCTCTTCGATGAGTTGTAATCGGCTCTGGTAATGCTGTTTCCTGTTTGCGGCCGTAAAACGCGTTGTAACCGTCCCAAAGCGGTTTCCATTTCGCAAAATCCTTCGCCCGAACCGGTCGTATCAGAAATTGATCGCTCAACCTTCCACCTCATCAAGTCACGCCGGATTTAAACACGCGCAAAGTCGATAAAGCCACTGCTGGGATCGGTGCGCACCAGCTTCACATTCAGGCTGTCGCCAACGTCGAGGCCGCGCTGGCCTTGCACCAGCATCCCATCCACATGCGGCGTCATGGTGCGCACAAATGTTCCGTGTTTGTTCAGCCCAGTCACAATCGCGCGGAACTTCTCACCAATCCGATTGGCGAGCGCGACAGCCGCGATCCGCTTCTGCATCTCCCGTTCCACCTTGCGCTCGGCCGCCGCTTTAACGGTGCAGTTCGCGGCGATCGCAGACAGTTCATCCTCGGAATACGGAGACGGCTTACCCGCGACCATCGCTTTCAATAATCGTTGCGTTACCAGGTCCGCGTAACGGCGGTTCGGAGCGGTCGAATGGGTGTAGTCTTCCACTGCCAGGCCGAAGTGTCCCAGGGGCGGGTCGCCGGGCCGTTCCACCACGTATTCTCCCGGCCCCATCAACTTCACTACTGCCAGTGATAGGTCGGGAAAACGATCCGGATCCTGTTGCTTACGCTGACTGAGAAAATCGTTCAATGCCTTCGAATCGGGAACGGCTGGTAACTTTGTTCCCAGGCGTTCCGCAAGTTCGACGATCCTATCCCAACGTTTCGGAGTCCTCACGATTCTCCGGATGGAAGCAATCTTTTTCTCCCGCAGCGTTCGCGCCACGACCCCATTTGCCGCGATCATGAGATCTTCAATCAACGCGGTCGCAGAATTCTTGCCTTGGCCTCGCAGCTTGATTCCGTCTTCCTGTACAACAGCTTGTCCTTCATCTGTTTCGATATTAAGGGCGCCGCGTTGGTATCGTTCGGCGCGAAGCCGCTGCGCAATATCGTTTTGCAGCTTCAACTGAACCTGCAGCTCGACTGAAGCGGCGACCTTTGCCGGAGCCTCCGCCTTGCTGTCCAGCCAGGCTCCAACGCTGTTGTAAGCGAGCTGAGCCTGGTTTCGCACCAGGGCCGGATAGATGCGGCTGGAAGAAATGCAGCTCTCGCTCTCGCAGACATTGGCATCCACCACAAACTCCGTCACCATGCAGCTGCGAGCTTGTAGCTCAAGCAGAGAGGTGAGCCCCGTGGAAAGTACCTCGGGAATCATGGGAAAATTTTTCACGCCGGTGTAGAGAGTGACAGTCTCCTCGGCCGCGTACTGATCCATGGCCGAGCCCTTGGCAACGTATGCGTCGACGTCCGCAATGCCGATCAGTATTCGGATTCTTCCATCCGCAAGAGTCTCCGCGTATTCAATCTGGTCTAGATCCCGGGAAGTATCGTTGTCGATCGAAGACCAAAGCAGATGCTGCAGATCCTCAGCAGCAGGATTGGTTTTCAGCGGATGCGTCTGCAGTGCTGCCAACTCCTGCTGTACCGGTGGGGGATAATCCGGCTCGAATCCGTGTTCCGTCAGAGACTGGCGTGCAGCGGCCACTAGATCAAACGGCTGATGTGAACTCATGAATCTCCCTGGCAGCAAAACTCCACCCTAGCACGCCCCGGCGGTCGTTCAGCACCTATCAATGTGTTTCCCTGGATCAACTAGAGCCGTCGGGTGTGATTACACTAGTAGGTCTTGACCGCGATGACGCTGACGTTAGCGTCGGGCGCTTGCTGCGGAATATCGATCTGCAGTTTGCCCTCGGTCTGTCGAAACGTCAACATCCTCCCATTCGCCAGCAGGTGGGCCGACATAACTCTTGCATCAATGCCGGTAATCTCGCAAGTTGGAGGAGACCAGTCGAATAGATGTAGATAGAGGGATTTGCCATTGGCCGTGGTCCGCAAACCCGCAACTCCCTGCACCGGCCCGTAGGTCGATCCGTATATGGAGTCGCCGTTGAGCGTAAGCCACGCCCCGATAGCCCGCAGCCGTTGCTGGAACTCCGGCTGGATTTGGCCATCAGGCTGGGGTCCCACGTTCAACAGGAAGTTTCCACCACGGCTGGCCACTTCAACCAGGGCCCTGATCAGAGTTTGTTCGGATTTGTAATCGTGATCATTCTTGTTATAGGCCCAGGTATTGTTGATGGTCATGCAGGTTTCCCACAAGCGGAAATCTTCCGGGCGCGGAACAGTGTTCTTCAGCTTCTCGGATACCTTCGGGTCAACACCTGTGAGCACCACACCCTTGGTGGGAATCGCAGTGGGGATAAACTGTTCCGGCGTTTCGTAATCGGCATCCACGCCGATACGGTCATTGACCAGCGTGGCTGGTTGCAAGGTGCGGATCATTTCGATCACCCGCGCACCGTCATATTTCCTCTGATTGTGCAGGCCGTCGAACCATATGATTGCGACCGGGCCGTACCGGGTCAGTAACTCAGCCAGTTGCAATTGCATGTACTGGAGATAGCCTGGCCACTCCGGCCGCTCGGGCTCCCCATTCCAGTTTTCTTTGGCCAGCTTGGTTGTGTCCCGGAAGTCGGGATGGTGCATGTCCGGCGGCGAATAATAAAAGCCGAGAGGCATGCCATCATCACCGCAAGCTTTTGCCAGTTGCGCCACAATGTCTTTGCCATACGGAGTATTTGTGATCTTGTAGTCGGTGTACGCGGAATCGAACATGCAAAAACCGTCGTGGTGCTTAGTTGTAAATACCATGTACTCTTGTCCCGCAGATCGCGCGAGATCGACAAACGCCTGCGGATCAAACTTCACCGGATTGAAGGTTTGCGGCAGCGCCCGATATGCAGCCTCGGTAATCCCACCCGGCTTCGGAACCATGATCGGCCACGAGGCTTCAACGCTCGCCTGCGAATATGGGCCCCAGTGGATAAACATGCCAAACTTGGCATTGCGATACCACGCCGTTCGGTCGAACACCATGGCGTTTGCCAAAGCTGGGTGAGGAAGAAATGGTAAGCAGGAACCAGCCAGAGCAAGCCTGAGGAATCGACGACGGCCTGGAAGATAGACGCTCATGCGCGAAGAGGCATGGTAGCGATCAGAGAAACTTCCTGTCAAACGACAGCCGTTGGGTTCCCACTCAAACCTTGAGTTCCATCGGACCTGTCATCGCACGGGCACGCCGAAAAGAGATGCTTTCTGCTGCTTTTGCGAGCGGCCGCCGGCGATCGGGAAGCTCCGCGTTCATGTTGCCCCCGTGCTATACTCGGCCCATTCTGACTCCTGAAAAGGAGAGAGTCGTGCACATCTGCACCATCCTGCGGCTTCGTGACTGACCCTGTCTATTAGGCAGCGCTGCTTCTGCGCGACGCTGTTCCACACACCCTTGTGCTGAAAGGCAAGTCTGCATGTCCATGGAAGCCCTCGACGGCACTATGCCGCAGCCTGGCTTATGGTCATCGATCCGCGAAGCCCTCCGCGGATCGCACCAGGACTACACTACCGGGAACCTGAATCGCGCCATCCTGCTGCTGGCCATTCCCATGGTTCTGGAGATGGTGCTCGAATCTCTTTTTGCCGTTGTAGACGTTCTCTGGGTAGGCCGTCTCGGAGCAAACGCGGTCGCAACTGTCGGTCTCACTGAGTCGCTGTTGTCTCTGGTCTTTGCGATCGGTATCGGCCTTTCCATGTCTACCACAGCCATGGTCGCTCGCCGCATTGGTGAAAAGGACCCTCAGGATGCCGCGGTTGCCGGCACTCAAGCCATCTTTCTCGGACTGCTCGTCTCTCTGGCAATTGGAGTTCCATCGTTCGTCTTCGCGCCCCAGCTTCTTCGGCTCATGGGCGCGTCGCCAGAAATTGTCGCCACCGGCACGGGGTACGCCCGCATTGCGCTTGGCGGATGTGGCGCCGTCGTCATGCTCTTTCTAAACAACGCCATCTTCCGCGGCGCCGGCGATGCGGCCATCGCCATGCGTCTTCTCTGGGTATCCAACATCCTCAACCTGATCCTTGACCCGTGCCTCATTTTTGGCCTCGGCCCGTTTCCGCGTTTGGGTGTAACGGGTGCCGCGTTGGCCACGTTTAGCGGCCGCAGCATTGGCGTGCTCTACCAGTTCTACCGCCTCATGAAGGGGACCGAGCGGCTCCGCATTCCACCCCGCCTGTTGCGGCTCAATCCGCGCGTGATGTGGCGCCTGACCCGTGTTTCTCTAACCGGTATCCTCCAGTTTGCGATCGCCAACACCTCGTGGATCGGGCTTGTCCGCATTGTTAGCTTTTTTGGGTCGGCCGCTCTGGCTGGCTATACCATCGCCATCCGTATCGTCATTTTTGTCATTCTTCCTTCGTGGGGACTCAGCAATGCTGCGGCTACGCTCGTCGGTCAGAACCTGGGCGCAGGGCATCCTCAACGTGCCGAGCAAGCTGTGTGGCGCACGGGACTCTATAACATGCTCGTTCTGGGACTCATCGGCGTGGTCTTCATCTTTACCGCTACGCCGCTGGTGCGTCTCTTTACTCACGATCCGGCGGTCGTCCCGCTGGCGGCCTCAGCTCTGCGCATCCTGAGTTATGGCAACATCGCCTACGCGTATGGCATGGTCATGTTGCAGAGTTTCAATGGCGCGGGCGACACAGTCACGCCGACCATCGTCAACTTCTTCGGCTTCTGGGTACTCGAGATTCCCCTGGCCTGGTGGCTCGCTCTCCACCAGGGGCTTCATTCCACTGGAGTGTACCTCTCTATCGTCATTGCCCAGGCCGCGGTGGCGATTGCCGGCATGCTGTTGTTTCGCCGAGGCAAGTGGAAACTTCAGCGGATTTAAGCGGCTGGGCAGCGCCCCATAAGCGCTAACTTGTTTGGGATGTTTTTCTTCAAAACTCCCACAAAATCGTCATCCTGAGAGCCTGTGACTTTTCGATCTTTTCGTGTTTTTTGCACCCGACCAGATGTTTTCAGTCCCCTGCAGAAAGGCGTCATCCTGAGCGAACGCCTCGCAGATCTGTTGCATAACAGAGGGTTTTATGGCGCGGAGTCGAAGGACCCCGGCGATGCTTGTTGGCAGGTGCTCTTCGGAGCTTTCCGGCCACAGACTACAAGGGAAATTAAAAAAGTCACAGCCTCTGAGCGG
>DASRRN010000662.1:0-6172 GCA_035695685.1 Acidobacteriaceae bacterium
TTTGCCGCCGACCTGAGCCAGCCAGACGGCGCGGATCGACTGTATGAAGCAGTGTCGTCGGCCATGGGCGCACCAGATATCGTGGTGAACAATGCCGGGACCATTTATCGAGAGCCGGCGGAGAACCACGACCTGCAGGCATGGATGACGGTGGTTCAGGTGAATCTGAACAGCGTTTTCCGGTTAAGCCAACTTGCCGGCCGCAACATGCTTGAACGGCGCCAGGGCAAGATCATCAACATTGCATCCCTACTGTCATTTCAAGGTGGCATTCGTGTGCCGGCCTATGCTGCATCGAAGGGCGGGGTTGCGCAACTGACCAAGGCGCTGGCGAATGAGTGGGCCGCACGCAATGTTCAGGTGAATGCCATTGCTCCCGGGTACTTTCGCACGGAAAATACGACCGCGTTGCGGGAGGACGAGGTGCGCAACAGCCAAATACTGGCGCGCATCCCAGCCGCGCGGTGGGGTGAGCCGGAAGACATCGCCGGCGCTGCGGTGTTTCTGGCTTCACCTGCAAGCGACTACGTTACGGGTGAAGTGCTGGTAGTGGACGGCGGCTGGATGGCTCGCTGAAAGGGCAGAAACCAATGCGTTCCCTGTCGATCTTTTTTGCGCTGTAGCCGGCGGTAGCCGTCCTGAGATCACGCAAATGAATAATCGTGTGCAGCTTCATTGAGGAGAATTGATGTTGGCAATCGAGGTTATCCCTTCACAGGACCAGTCGATGTCCAACCCCGAGCCTGGGCTCCGGCGGCAAGTCATGTCCTACAGCCCGAGCATGATGCTCGTGCGGCACCGGATGAAGAAGGGTTGGGTCGGGGCAAGACACAGCCATCCGCATGAGCAGATGGTCTTTATCGTTAGCGGGCACCTTACTTTCGAACATCCCGGCGGTGTTTTTGAGGCGAAAACGGGCGACAGCTTCCTGGTGCCAGGTGACGTCGTACATCAGGCTTCAGCACAGGAGGACTCCGAGGTGCTGGACATCTTCACTCCCTATCGCAAGGACTACGCGACACCTTAACGAGCCCACCAGGCCAGGCCATCCGGCTCGCGCCCCGCGTCGATCTGGGCTACCTTCACCAGTTGGTGCAGATCGACAACGGCCACATAGTGATCGCGGGGACAAGCTACAAACGCACGGCTGCCGTCCGGTTGCACCTGGATGCCCGACGCTCCACGCTGTTCGATCGGGATACGTTTAACCAGCTGGCGGGTGTGAGGGTCGATCACCACGAGGTCTATGCCGGTGTGGGTCGTGACCAGCAGCAGACGGCCGTCTGGTGTGAACTGCAAACGATTGGCTCCGCGCACGTCTGCCGCAATCGACGCTTCGACTTTTTCTGCGGTGAGGTCGATGATGGAGATGGTTCCATCCTCATTGCCTACCCAGGCTTCCGTTTCGTCCGGGGAAACGGCGAAGCCCTCGGCGGCTTTGCCTACTGAAATCAGAGTGTGCTTCCAACCTGGAGCGGTATAGGCTGCGGGAACGGGCGGCGCTCCCGGCACGGTCACTGGCTTTACCTCCGTCCGATCGAAGACGCTCATGGTGCCTGATCCGGCATTGGAGGCCACGACTTTCTGGCCGTCTCGCGAAACCCATACCAGATGGGTTTTGTCCTGCCCGGTACCAAGCACGGTCTCTACTCGGCGGGTTGCGGGATTCAGGGTTCCCAACGCCTTGGATCCCTCGGCGGTAAACCAGAGGGTTCCGCCGTGGAGTGCCAAGCCATGGGCTCCGCGGAGTGGAGTCAGATCGACCGGTGGCAGCGGCTTTTGCTGCACCAGGTCGACTACCGCAAGCGTGTGCAGCGTACCTTCACCATAGTTGGATATGTAGGCAGTTTTTCCATCGGGCCCGACCGTCACCTCATGTGGATCTTCCCCGATGGGCACGCGGGCGAGAACCTGCAGTGTTGCTCCGTCCACGATCGCCAGCGCGTGGGATTGCTTGGTGACTACCAAGAGTGCTCCTTGTGCCTGGGCTGCGGTTGGGATGATTGCCATGAGCGCGGTTACCAACAGCCTTGTCAGCATCTGCCTGTCCTCGAAGCGAAGCATGGGTACCCCACATCCCCCAATTTCCTGTCGAGTCTAGTGGGTTCCGCGCAATTCATGCGCCTTTCCTTAAAGAAAGGCGCACACGCAGTCTTGTCTAGTGCTGCGTACAGGAAATTGGAGGCATCTCGCTCGTTTTTCGCGAGATGTGGGATACCACGAATCTTAACGTGAACGGTTGTTGGAGCCGAGACTCGCATATTGAGCACAGTGGTATCCCATATATAGCGAAAAACGAGCGGGACATGGGGCGGAGGTTAAGAGCGTTACTGACTAAAGCGAGTGTCCCGCATGGCGGAACGAAGGGGTCACTATGCTCTTGACACCTTTAAGTTACGGCTGGAAGAATCCCGACCGTAGCCAAAAAAAGAAGACGTTCACCTGCAATGGCCGGAGTATAACGCAGTGCCCTTGTGAGCGTGATCGATTATCCCTGGTTGGGAACAGGAAAAACTACAGGCTACGCGGAAATTCGCATTTTGAGAGGACCATATGCAAGCATCAAACATCGCCGCCATGATCACGTCACGTTCGCGGGGAATGCGAACCAAAGTTACAGGGCTCATCGCACTTGCGCTGCTGGTTATGAGCTCGTTCGTCAGCACAAGAGCTCAACAGACAAACGCGACCATTGTGGGGAACGTGACCGACTCCACGGGGGCCGTCATGTCTGGAGCAAAGGTGACCGCGACGGAAGCGAAAACCAACACTGTCCGCACAACGGTTACAGATAGCGATGGCGCGTACACGATCCCCGCTTTACCTGTCGGAACCTACTCCCTGAGCGTCGAGATTTCCGGCTTTGAGAGCCAACGGGCAACTGGGATCAACCTGGACGCAAGCCAGACAGCGCGCCAGGACTTCAAAATGACTGTGGGGCAAGTGAGCCAGACAGTAGCCGTCGAGGCGGGGGCGGCTGCAGCGCAACTGCAAACCGAAAGCGGAGCAGTCGGCCAGGTTATCGATGGCAGAAAGATCGTGGAGCTGCCCCTCAATGGCCGCAACTTTGTGCAGCTTGCCCAGCTCATCCCAGGGGTAAACACGGGGGTGGAGGGTTCGATCACCGTTCGACGCGCCCGGGGATCGATCGCCACCACAGATGCAACCGGCGGCACCATCGCGATCCAGGTGAACGGAGAACGAGACACGCAAAACCTGTTCTCGATCGATGGAACCGAGGCCATGGACTACGACGCGTGGACTTATAGCTTCTCGCCGTCGGTCGACGCCATCGCGGAGTTCCGGGTAGACACCAGCAGCAGTGGAACGGATTCAGGGGCCGCGGCCGGCGCCAATGTGAACATCATTGTCAAATCGGGAACGAATAACCTGCACGGTACGCTGTGGGAGTTCAACCGCAATAATGCCTTCACCCAAACCTACGATGCGATCGCAAAGACGGACGTGACCCCGGCACGGTTGAACCGCAATCAGTTCGGTGCGAATTTCGGCGGCCCCCTTTACATTCCACATATCTACGACGGCCATAATAAGACCTTCTTCTTCTTCAACTGGGAGAACGGCAAGCTGCTGAATGGCGCCAACGTACAACAGGCGATTGTTCCCGACAATAACATTCGGGCAGGGATTCTCGACGCGACGGCCCTGACATCATCGAGCGGCAAGCCGCTGAACGTGGTGGATCCGATTTCCGGACATAAATATCAAATTGGGGACCAGGTCACGGTCGATCCGCGGTCGGCCATCATGATGCAGGTGACGCCGGCGCCCAATGTGACCAACGCCAGCTCCGCAACCAACTACAACACCATCCCGGTGAACACGCTGAATTATCAGTACGATTACATCGGCCGCATGGACCATAACCTTACCCGCAAGGACACGGTCAGCGGGCACTACATCTACGATGAAACCTATAGCAATGGGCCGTCGTTCTTCGGCAACGACGAGGACAACAACGACGCATTCAACCATCTCATTGAAGTATCCGAGATCCACGTCTTCTCTCCCTCGATCGTCAACGAGTTCCGCTATGGGCACCAGAATTTCCAGGAATTTGAGACGTTTGGGACCACGAACAACGCGAAGTACAACATCTCCAGCGGGCTCATGCAGATTCCTTTTGCTTCTTCGGATCCCCATTTTTATGGCGGCCCCAACATTACGATCAGCGGTCCGGACGGTTCGTACCGCCTTTTTGCCGACTTGCGGAACATCGGTCCACGCAACCGCGCCAACGGCATCAATCAGTTCGTCGATAATCTTTCGTACCAGCGGGGCAAGCACTACCTGAAGTTTGGGGTGAACATTGGACGGCGCACAGATTACTTCAGCCAGGCGCGCGATCCTCACGGCACATTCAGCTTTACCGGCCAGTATACCGGCTCCTCGTTGGTTGACTATCTCCTTGGCTATATCGCCAGCGACAGCATCAACCCCACAGTCACGCGGACCAACATCTCCAGCATCATCCAGGCTTACTCAGTGCAGGATAACTGGAGCGTGACCAATACACTGACCTTGAATCTCGGCTTCCGTTGGGATCACTTTGCGCCCTACACGCAGGATGACAATAAGTATGCCGACATTTACAACGCGGCTAATGGACTCAACCCCGACAAGGCTGTCACCCCCGCAACTTCACTCTACGGGCGCGGCCTCATACAGCCCACGTACCATGACTATCAGCCGCGCATTGGCTTTGCTTGGCAGCCCTATGGCTTAGGCAAGACTGTGGTGCGTGGTGGTTATGGAATCTACTTCACTCCAGAAATCGACAACGCACCATTCACCATGGGTGAGGGGGATCAGGCACAAGCCGGCGCACAGCTTACTGGAAACACCGGGCTGACCGCATCGAATCCTACGCAAAAAATACCAAACATCTTTTTCAGCAACCCCTTTCCGGGGGTTACGACCGGCGGACCTCTAACGTATCCCTTCGACACTTCGATCGACCAGCACCTGCAAGACCAAATGACGCAGGAATTCAACCTGACGATACAAAACCAGCTTCCCGGAGCATTTACCAGCCAGATCGCCTATGTGGGGGCGCGGGGGACGCACAACTTTATTTCCTACAACGACACCAACATGCCGTTCCCCATCAATCCTGCGAGCACCACCCTAAGCATTAATGCACGACGTCCGAACCAAACGTTCCTGCGCCCGGTGCAGGGAGACTTCTCCCGCGGTTCCTCTACCTATCACTCGCTGCAGACCAAGCTGGAACGCCGGGTTGGAAACGGTCTCAATGCCCTGGTGTCGTACACGTGGTCGAAAGCGATTTCCGGGCCGGGCGACATCGGCGGAATCGTGGGCGGCGGTAACTTCGGCGCCAGTCCTCTGAACCCCTACGATCCACGCTCGGACCGATCGATTTCTCTGTACGACATTCCTCACCGGTTCAGCGGAACTGTGCTTTATGACATTCCGTTCTTTCAAAGCTCCAGCGGACTCAAGAAGTTGTTACTCGACGGATTCCAGGTTTCGACGATCGTGACCGCGGTATCCGGCGATGCCTCGCAAGTGACCTATTCCGGCACGTCGAATACCGGCACCGGACAGGCTTCGCGTCCCGACAAGGTTCCTGGTCAAATTCCGAACCTGGCCCGGGGACAACGGACCCCCATGATGCAGTTCAACACGGCGGCCTTCACGGCTCCGCAGCCCGGAGAATTCGGTACGTCGCCGCGCACTGGTGCGATCCGCCTGCCTGGTTTGTTCAACGATGACTTCTCTGCGACCAAGGGGTTCAAGCTGGGAGAGTCAAGAAATCTACAACTCCGCGCCGATTTCTTCAACGCGTTCAAACACTACAATCCTGATCCTTCGACCATCACCACCAACATCACTTCGCAGACGTACGGAAGGGTCAATAATGGTTTATCGGGTGGATATGCAACCCGGATTATTCAATTAGCGGGGAAATTCTACTTCTGAGCCACCGGACCGGTGTTGTGCTTGCATCGTTGGTATTCGCCGGCTCGCTCTTGTTTGGCCAGAGCGCCGGAGCCCAGAGTGAAGAAGTCTGGATGTTCGACCAGACCTCAGCGGTTGGCGGCCATGCTACCCAGATACTCGGTCATCCGCAGGTAATTGATACTCCCTTGGGCAAGGCGGTTCAGTTCAACGGAGTCGAAGACGCGCT
>DASRRN010000663.1:0-4274 GCA_035695685.1 Acidobacteriaceae bacterium
CGTCGCCATGCCGGTGGCTCTTTTCGCCTCGATCGGAGGCGCGATTCTGATGCAGTTGCTGGTGGCAAAATTGTAGTCTCGAGCAGTTGAGAGAGAAATGAACGGGCAGCTCACCGCTTTCTCAAACCGCAGCGCTCATGCACAGGGCACGACTTTAGTCGGGCCGAAAACAGCCTGCAAATTGTTGGGCTTTAGCTGTGTTCCAATGCCGGAGCGGATTTGTTCATTAAGAGTTCAGCGAAACAGGTCGATCACGCTGGTGCCCACAAACGGAGCCGGTAGGAACGTAAGCACCAGAATGGCGAGCGCCAGCCAGCAGAGGTAGCGATGGTTGTAGGGCATCAGCGGAAAATACGGAACGTGGGGATGGCGCATTGCAGGCAGTAGCAGGATCACTCCCCACAGCACCCATCCGGTCCACAGCGTGACCCCCATTACCAGCAGGACGACGGGTACAACAAAGGTCAACCGCCGATGCCATCGCGGCGAAATCGAGTAGAGAATATGACCGCCATCCAATTGCCCCGCGGGGATGAGGTTGAGCGAAGTGACAAACAGGCCCACCCAGCTGGCTATCAGTATGGGGTGGGGCAGCAGGTTGTCCATCGCGGGTACCCACGGCAACCACGCCGCAAGGGCCCGGTTCAGTAGGGTGATGGTCAACGGCCAGTGAAACTGTACCAGAGCTGGGCCCGATCCAGGGCCGGCCTGCCGGGAGAGGAGGATGCCGAGAATGGTGGTGGGAAGCGCAACCAGATATCCGGCAATCGGCCCTGCGATGCCAACCTCGATCAGAGCCCGGCGGGAGGGAATACGAGAACGAATCCGGATCACGGCTCCGGCGGTCCCACTCAATGTGGGAGCAGGTAAGACGTACGGCCAGGACGCGCGGATTCCGTGGCGCCGGCAGAAGAAATAGTGTCCCGCCTCGTGGGCCAGAAGAATGCCCAGCAAAGCGAGGGAGAAGGACCAGCCGTTGGCTAGCGCCGAGGGATGTTTCCAGATCCAGTGCAGAGGGAAAAGATCCCCCTCGTTGACCAGTGGCGGCTGGCCGAGACGAAAGTTCTGCATGAGCAGCGCACCCGTGCTCGCCGTGGTGAAAATGCTCACCACCAGCAGGCAGAGCGGCACCCAGGCAATGGTGCGCGGCGCCCTTTGAGGAAGATCAGAGTGGGCCGCAGGGAAGAGCGGACGATCCGCGCTCGGCATTTCTACTTCTGTCAAGGGAGCCGCTAAGAATCCAGCAGGTGAAGTTCCTTGCCCGGCTTGAAGCGAACAGCCTTGCCTGGAGTGATGGTGACTTCCGCTCCGGTCCGCGGATTGCGGCCGATCCCAGTTTTGCGCGGGCGGACGTTGAATACGCCAAAGCCACGCAGCTCAATCCGGTCGCCCGAAGCCAGCGCCTTCTTCAAACTTTCAAAAACCGTATCGACAGCCGCTTCCGCTTTGTTTCGCGGTAGTCCGGTCTTGGCGATAACTTGATGGATGATGTCCTGTTTAATCAATGCCTTTACCCCGAGGGATGTATAGGTAACAGCAATCGCCGGAGCTACGTCCTCATCGTATAGGGTGTTTAGAGTATGGTCCAGCGGCTTCGGTGAATGAAGATTGTCAAGGAACCCGGCCTCCCGTAAGATGCAGTTTCCAGCAGAAGGTTTATTTACCCCGCATTACCGTGCCTGGCTCCGCCGGCCCGGTTTTCTCCAAGGAGTTGCATGTCTATTCAGTCCGACCGGTGGATTCGCGAGCAGTCGCAAAAAGGAATGATTGTTCCTTTCAGCGAAAAGCAGGTGCGGGAAGGGGTCATTTCCTACGGCCTCTCCTCCTACGGCTACGATCTTCGCGTTTCCGATGAGTTCAAGATATTTACCAACGTTAACAGCGCCGTCATCGACCCCAAGGACTTCGACGAGCGGTCTTTCGTCACAGTCACTGCCGCGTCGGTCCTTATTCCGCCCAATTCCTTTGCGCTAGCCAGGTCAGTCGAATATTTTAAGATTCCACGCGACGTACTCACCATCTGTGTGGGTAAATCGACCTACGCCCGATGCGGCATCATCGTCAACGTCACCCCCTTCGAGCCTGAATGGGAAGGCTATGTGACTCTCGAGATCTCCAACACAACGCCCTTGCCGGCCCGGGTCTATGCCAACGAGGGCCTCTGCCAGATACTTTTCTTCCGTTCCGACGAGCCATGCGAAATCAGCTACGCGGATCGCAAGGGTAAATACCAAAAACAACAGGGTATCGTGCTTCCGAAACTTTGATGGCAGAGCCGACGATGTCCCCTTCACGCTTGCGGGTGGCCCTGCTCGAGCCCGAGCCCATCCGCGTGGAGGGTTTTGTCACTATCTTTCAGGACCATCCCCGCATAGAATTTGTGGTTTTTGAGCTCTCGGCGTTCCTGGCCGATCAGGAGTTCAAGCTGGCCCTGATTGGCCTTCACGGAGACAAGCTTCCACTGCCGCTGGTGGCCACGATTCACGGATTACGGCCCGATGTCCGGCTGATCGTGATGGGCCCGAATGCGGATGACGAGACGATACTGCAGGCGATCACCTCCGGGGCCAAGGCATATCTCGAAGCCAGCGCTACGCCCCAACAGGTCGAACAGGCGATCGTGATTGTGAGCCAGGGGTCTATTTGGGCGCCGCGAAGAGTGTTGTCGATTTTCGTGGACCGTGCGACCAAACCTTCAAGGTCTGCGGTCCCAGTCCCAGCTCACTTCACAGTTCGCGAAACCGAGGTGCTCAAGCTCCTGGTCGCCGCCCGCTCCAATCGCGAGATCGCCCGGACCCTGGGCATCGAAGAAAGAACCGTAAAAGCGCACGTGGCCAAGCTCATGCGCAAGGTGGGAGTGGAGAACCGGATCGCCCTCTCCATTTACGCGGTCACTAACTCGATTGTCACTCCAAACCCCGAATAACCCCGCAGGGCGACGTATGCCATTTAATTTGAAGTGAATAGGGGAAGGTACTTTAGTACAGGGTACCTTGGTGACATTGCTTGGTTACCCCTATTGATCGAAAGTTACTTTAGAAACAACGCAGATCTGGGGACGGGGCTTCTGATGGCGCAGTTTGCAATCACCAGCCCCCATTTTTTTTTGCCATTCGCTGGCACCTCTCCGGGCCTTAACCCCTTTTATTTTCCCAACTGATCTCGAAATTGCTGCATCCTAGGGACTGCGCCTGCCTTTTTGAAAGGTGGGTTCTCAGCGGCTTTTTTAAAGGGCTGCGTCAACATCAGCGAATTTCGGTACTTCGGGACAACCGTCCCACCTGGAGACTTGAAAGAATATGAAACAGTTTTTTGCCATACTTTGTGTTGTTGGAATTTCCCTCACTACATTATCTGCCTATGCAGCGGACGATAAAGCAACGATCGATGCACGCATCGAGAGCGCGAAAGATGTTCTGGACGCGATTATGGCGACTCCAGACAAAGCAATTCCCAACCAGATCATGTCCCAGGCCACTTGCGTGGGCGTAGTTCCCAGTGTGAAGAAAGGCGCCTTCCTGGTCGGCGCGGAATACGGCCAAGGCGTCGTTACCTGCCGCACCGGGCACGGCTGGAGCGCCCCTGCCTTTATCAGGATCGCGGGCGGCAGCTTCGGTTTTCAGATTGGCGGGCAGGCCACCGACTTGGTGTTGGTAGCAGTCAACCAGAAGGGCTTTCAGGATCTGCTGAAGAGCAAGTTCAAAATCGGCGGCGATGCTTCGGCCGCCGCGGGTCCAGTAGGCCGCGACTCCCAGGCGGCGACGGATTGGAAGCTTAATGCTGAGCTGCTTACCTATTCGCGCGCCAAGGGATTATTTGCCGGCGTCGACCTCACGGGAGCTGTGGTGGACGAGAACGTGGACGCCACGCGCACGTTTTACGGTGTGGCCCATCCTAGCGCACAGATCCTAAAGGGTGAGGTTGCCACCCCGCCGGACGCGCGGCCATTCGTACGCACGGTGGCAAAATACTTCTCCGAAGTGCAAAAGTAGCCCGAGCGAGCTTCCGCGCTTCCTCTCCCTCGACACCAGAACTGCCCGGCGATCCTTCTGCCGGGCAGTTTTTTATGCGCCGGTAAACGATTTAGACTGAGGAAGCTAAACCCACCTAAAACCGGGACAAAAGCTGTGGAAGCAGATGCGGAGACGACTGGAGTTCGTGCTGGTGTGGACCGCGGTGAAGCTTTTGAGCTTGCCACCGAGGAGGGTCGCGAGGGGCATCGGCGCCCTGATCGGGTGTATTGCCTTCTTGCTCACCCCGCGTCTGACGCGCGT
>DASRRN010000664.1:0-3196 GCA_035695685.1 Acidobacteriaceae bacterium
TATGCTGTAAACCGGAACCTCCAAGGCAGCTGCCTCACGGTTCATCGTACCGCCGCCGCTTATCACCAAGTCCGAAAACCAGATCAAGTTCAGCCCGTCAATCGGGGATGACGGAATAATCATTCGACCCGATTCGATCAAAGTTGCCCAGCTCTTTTTGAGCTCGGCTCTCTGGTTTGCGCTCCTCGGCAAGGTCACCGCACGAACTCTGGGATTGGCTGAAAAGAGTTCAAGGGCCGCCACGAAGAGTTTTTCCGCTTCCGGATTGTGATAATGAGCCTCCGTAGCAGGCGGACGCAAGGTCACAACAATCTCACCAGGCGAGATTCCCAACATCGGTAGGATCGACGGATCAGGCCGAAAGCGGGGTATATAGACATCTTCCTTCAAGCCTGGGTACTTCAATGTTCGACCGCGAGTGCCGTTCATGGTGGCGGTGGGTATCACTTCCGGCGTCAGCACCCAGTTCGGCTCGACGAAGCCAGTTTTTGTGCTGTGCTCGTAATCGTGCATCATGATGCTTGGGATGCCCAGTGCGGCGGCGATCAGTATCTGGGCCCGCGAACCGTGTGACAGCGCCAGATCCGGGCGAGCCTTTGCCGCCCATGGTGTTAACTGGGCCGCGCGTAGGCAGTTTCCCAGAATCTTCAACAGCTTATTCTTGCCGTAGTGCCGGCCTACTACTTTGCACGAGAGTTGGTGAAACTTAAGCAGGTCGCACACCTGGTAGGTGTCGCGGGCCGTCAAGATGATTTCAAAGCCCCGGTTCTCCAACTCCCGCATGATGGGTTTGAAAAAAGGGACATGCGGGGAATTGTCGATATCGATCCAAATCTTCTTTCGCGTACCTTTCCCATTCACAGGCACAGGTCCGGAGGCCATAGAGGGGTTTCCGTCCTTACAGGACGCGGCGTGATCTAAGACGACAGTCTGGCCTGTCGGTGCGTCTGCGGGTGATACTCGAAAACTTCGGGCAGCCATGGTCTCCATTCGCAGTAAAGAATCGCCGGCGAGCAACTTAAGCCTCGAATACGCGGACCGCTTGTGGCGGCGAACTAGTAGGCTCCGTCTCCCAGGAAAACCGCGCGCGGAGTCTGTAGAAGGATTGTGACGTCGAGCCAGATCGACCACTGGCGCGCGTACTGAATGTCCAAACGCACCATGTCGTCGAATGGAACCCGGCTACGCCCCTTCACTTGCCAGAGGCCGGTTATTCCAGGTTTGACCTCGAGAACGCGACGGCGATGCCACGTATCGTACCGCTCATACTCATAGGCCAGTGGCGGGCGCGGTCCGACCAATGACATTTGACCAAGAAGGACGTTAATGAACTGAGGAAGCTCATCCAAGCTTGTTCGGCGCAGAAACCGGCCTGCCCGGGTAACCCGCGGGTCGTCCTTCATCTTGTAAACAGGTCGGCCCGTGCCCTCTTCACTGTTCCCCTTGTAGGAGCCAGCGATCAGATCCTTCATGAATTCCTGGTGGATCTTAGGGTCGTTTTCGGCGAACATGGACCGGAACTTCAAACAATTGAAAGGCTTACGGAACTGCCCCAGCCGTTCCTGCCTAAAAAATACCGGCCCCTTTGACCCCAGCTTCACAGCAATGGCAATCACCAAAAATAACGGCAAACAGACAATCAGAGCCGCAGCGCTCAAAAGGATGTCAATGCATCTCTTGACCAAGAGCGGCGCTTTCTTCGACCCCTTGCGATCAACCAGGTCAGGATAGAAGGCGGTGTTCGCAGGCAAATCGGTGTCCTCATCATTGTTTCCGAAAACATGGACTGACATATGCACGCGCTTGAGATCCTCGGGAATCAATTCGTTATCTAGGGCGTCGCGGACCTTCTTTACGACCGTCTGCACCGCGAACGCGTCAAGGTCGCCCATTTCCGTGAAAATCGTTCCCAAGATCGCGTCCTCTTGATACCAGCCGGATATGTCGGTCTCACGTCGTGCGACGTCTACCGCACGCACCAGCCCTTTACGCACCTCACGATGACGCACGCTCTGGAGGGCATCGCTTGCATCCAGCAACACAAGCAGAAGTTTCTTCTGGGACCGCTCCGCCTTCTTGCGTTCAAGGCAAAGCATTCCCACGAACAGCTCTTCGGGCAGCACCTGTTGCATTAGGCCAACAGGACCTCGGCGGTCGCTCGATCGAGCAACCGCGAGGCGGTCACCGCAGGATGTAGTCTGCTGTTTTGCAACAGCCATCTTTGTCATGTGGTCCCCAACCCCAATCCGAATCGACCTGAGAGCCTACATACCGACGGAACGGGCCGCTATTTGATGTTGCCGGCACTTAGCCTCAAGCTCCGGCGATACAGGGTGCAATCCTCCGACCAAATGCGGCCCTTACTGTTCCTAGAACGAGAGCCGAGCAACATGCGTATCTAGTTAGAAACAATGAGCTACGAGGCAAGGCAATTCGTCGGCCACAGCAGCAGTACCCGGGCCGGGCGTAGATGCGGCCCTAATGGTGAAAAAAAATACTTACATGGTGAAAGGATATTCCGAGATGGGCGCGGGCTGGGAGATCGCCGAAATTTGTCTACAGGCCCTCTTGTCATGAACCAACGGGGATTACCTGCAAGAAGTAGGGGAAAGGCCAAGGGCTATATACAGCGGTACGCGGTCTATGCGGGCCTATTGATGCTAGGCCATCGCTCCCTAAGTCCTTATGCAGCGAATTATAGAAATTACATAGGATCCTATAACGCTGTCCTCTCAATTAGTTACACCTGGGACATTAGCCAGCGCCCTGGGGAGGGGCCTCTCCCGCACTTTTCGCTTGGACGTACCTAGCTGATGCCTCCTTTTGCTCCTTGCGTACGCCGGCGGAAAATATTGCCACTGTTGGGCAACGCAGGGTGTATATTTCGAACAGTAGGCGACCAACATCAAGCGCTCATACCGCGTAAGTGGCGTTAAATGCTAGGTTAAGGGTAATATGTACGAGGGAAGTAGGTGGCATTGCTCGTGCAGCGTGAGCATGGGCAGGGGTTCCAGATATGGGACTCTAGTGGCGGTAGCTTGTGAGCTCCCAGTGTGAACAGTGTGGGACCGATGGCGGAGACTACCCAAGCGATTGAGCTCACAGGTGCGCAGTTCCCGTGGTTTGCGCTGCAGGTGCATACGAAGCATGAGTTGGGTGTCGCGAATTTTCTCCGGGGCAGAGGATACGATCCGTT
>DASRRN010000665.1:0-11948 GCA_035695685.1 Acidobacteriaceae bacterium
CACCACAACAGCGCCAGCAGACATCCGATGAAAACGCCCCCCAACGTACACAGCGATATCACCAGAGCCGGCTTGGGAGAGGAAATTCGGTCCGGCTCAATTGCGGGTTCCACCACTTGAATGATGGCTGCGTCTTTGGCCGCATCCAACTTTGCGGCGTCGTACTGCTTGAGCAGCAGGTCGAAGATTGCCTGGCGGTATTTCACCTCGTGTTCGGCGCGTAGATACTCCATGCCGGCCACCGGAACGTCGCCCAAGCCTAGGCCGGCAAACCCGGAAGAGTGGTTGCGCTGCTCCAACTGGGCCGCCTCTGCACGCAGCGAAGATAGTTCGTCTTCTGCTAATTCCAGCTCCGGATTGTGTTCGGTTGAATACGAGCGCAGCGCCTGAACCGCCACTTCGCGGGCCGCGATCTGGGCGTGGAGCAGCGCCAGACTTTCGATCATCGCCTTGGCCTGGGCATCCAGCTGAATCAGGCCCTTGCTTTGCTGAACCTGTTGAAAGTGCAGTTCTGCGGTCAGCAGTGCATCCTTGGCCTGCTTTAGCTGCTCCTCGTAAAAGAGCCGGCGTTGCGAGGCCTCGGTCACCGCAAGCGTCTTGGTAAGGATGCGAAGCTCCTCCGTATAGGCATTCGCCATGACTGCGACTCGCTGCCTGTCCTTATCAGTAACCGACACAGTGATAAAGCCGTTTTTCTCCGAAACAACCTTGGTAACGTGAGCCAGTCTTTTGCGGGCCGCCGTCATGTCTTTCGCGCGATACACTTTCGCCAGGCCGAACTGGTCGATGATCGCGTCCGCAATAGGCCGGGAATTGAGCAGGCCAACATAAATGTCATTTGGATTCTTCAGCCCCAGACCCGCGCCAGCCACAGCGGCGAGTGAGCCTGCCCCGATATTTGTGAGTTGGTTCATCATCATCATCGACGCCGTGGACTGAGTTTGTTGCGGCGGCATGAGTGTCGTCGTCGCCGTATACCGCGGGGGCAACACCAGGCACATGGTTACGCCAACCAGCATGGCGATCGCGGTCGCCTTCGCGATGAACCACTTGCGATACGCAAGTTGGGTAAGCACATCAATGAAGCTGATTTCATGGTCGGGCGCGCGAGTCTGACTGCTGTAAACACCCTGTTCGATCATGCGGGGAACGCCTTCACTTGGGTTACGCTCAGCGTGGCATTCGTTAGCCGGCCCGCGACGGCACAGGCGCGTGTACTCATTTCTGGATCACGGCAAGCGAAGCGGCGGTAATCGCGCTCTGCGAGAGTATCCCCGTAATTTCCTCCAGTTGTCTCCAGCCAGCCCCTGCGTTGAGCTTTACGGGAATGACAATCGCGTCCCCCGGCTGCAGTGCTGTTTTCTCAAAGCTGGTGTGCTGGCGCCGGCTGCGGCTTTGTCGGCTGATGACCGTCCCGTCCGCACGGACCAGGAACATGCGCTTTACATCTGCATCCCGCGTGGCCCCACCGGCATCGGCAAGATAGGCAGTGGTCAGCTTGTTTCGCTGGTAGCGGAAAGCATTCTCGTTATAGACCGCGCCGCTTACCTGCACGGTGCTGAACTTGGGCGGGATGTAGAAGCTGTCTCCATCTTCCAGGGTGAAGTCCGGTATGTCTGCGAGGGTGTTGGCGTCGGGCTTCATCTCGAGCACCACCCGTCCGGTCGGAGGGATGGAGGAGATGCGTGCGATCAGCGCTTGGCGCATACTCAGTTGCGCCTCATCCGCTCCTTTGTTGGCGGTCGGCAGGGAGTTATTGGCATAGCTCGCGGAAAGTTCCCGCTGCATCTGCTCCGTCGACCGCTTCAGTTGCTCTTCCTGGATGTGCCGGGTGGAGATGCGGAGCAGCTGCGACGCATAAAGATAGGAATGCGGCGTGAGCCCGCCGGCCTGTCTGACTGCATCCCTCAGCGTGTCGCCCGGATTCACGCGGTAAATTCCAGGCGCATTCACCTCTCCTCCTATGCGGACAAACGTGGCGTGCTCCTCCACCGGCAGAGGAATGTCGGCGCGGGAAAATACGGTGATCACATCCCCCGCCTTCAGAAGCTGGTTATCCGGCGATGCTGTGTCGTCAATGGCGTTGCCAAGTTGGAAGGCAATGAGACGCGGGCTCAGATCGTGCTCATCGAGTCGCTCGATCGAGGCATAATGCCAGTTGATCTCGGTGTTATTGCGGACGATATCGGTGGGTTTTTGGGTATCCGCCTTTCTCAATGGATCGTCCGCACGGCTTGAAGTGGCGAAGCGGCCATGAGCTTCGTCTCTGGTGTCGTCGCGTGCAGAAGGAAACCGGCTTGTATCTTCCGCCTCCTGCGGATCATAGTCGTCGAGGTTGTCCACTTGGTTTCTATTGCCCTCTGTGCCTGCTGCTTGCGAACGATCGGCAGCTTCTTGCGGCCAGCGGTCATCGGACGGCAACTGCGATGGCGACGCATGCTCATCCTTATCTGGAGCAGAATATACAGCCAGTTTGGGATCGCCGAACTGGTGTTTGCCACTCGCCGCTACGACATGGTTTTCGCGGTTCCAGTATTCACGGGTGAGCAGAAAATTGCGGGAAGGAATAAGGTCAGAAATTTTCATCCCTGGGTGCCAAGCGTACCGCCCGGGCTGGGCAACGTTGCCGCGCAGGGTCACCGTATTTTCGAACTCCGGGGAAACCGGCAATATCTGCAACAGATCTCCATCCTTCAAGATCCGCTGCATACCCGCGGCATCGAGCGCGAACTCTTCTACGCGTCGCCGGCTGTGATCCTCAATCCGCTCCAGCAACGCACGCCTGGTCTCTGCCAGGCTCGTCAATCCGCCGGCAGACTGCAGGGCAGAAGCGATAGTCGTTGCTCCGCTCAGCTCATAAATCCCCGGCTCCTCGACACTGCCGGCAATCGCGGCCTGGGGCCCGACAGGAGGGATAAATACAATGTCTCCAGGCAGGAGCGGCCGGTCGTGGGATTTGTCACCGCGCTTCACCAGGTCATAGATATCGAATTCCGTCAGCCTCTGATTGTTGCGAATGAGCTGTACATGGCGCATGCTTCCCGTTGCCGATGGGCCGCCGGAGACGAACAAGGCGTTCACCATGGTGCTCAGGGAGCCGACGGTATAGGCCCCGGGCCTGCGCGCGCTTCCCAGGACGAAAATTTGAATCGATCGCAGCTGGCCGAGGGCCACATTCAGGTCGAAATCTTTAAACAGCGCGCCGATCGCCGAATGCAGGTAACCATCCACCTGGCTGTAGCGGAGACCGGCCACATTTAATGCGCCCACTCTGGGCAGATAAATCTGTCCGTCCCGGTCTATGGTTACCCGCGCGTCGAGATCGATTTTTCCCCAGGCCCGAATGAGCAGCTCGTCGCCCGGTCCCAAAGCATAGTCAGCCGGGACCGGCACCCGATCGACGGGGGCGAAGGTCGACGGCACATCATCGAACAGCGCTCTCCCGTAAGTCAGCAGACGATGCCCGGTCACGTCTTCGGCGAACAGTTCAAACTCCGTCTTGGTGAGTGGCGGCCTGCGTACTCTCGGAGGCACGGTATCGTACTTGCCGGTTGATGCGCCTGGCATCGAGTCGCCTGGCATCGAGTCGATGGAGATCAACGGTCTGTTTTGAGCCGGATTGCATACGCTCGACTGCTCAGCCGAAGATGCACGCTGGTCGCACGGATTCGAAGTGTTGGTTCGCCCCGGCGTGGTTAACGTGGATTGGGCCAGACAAAGTGGGGAAAGAAGCAGCATGAAGATGAGCGGCTGTCGGGTCATACGTCGGCGCTAGTCTGCGCGCACGCGACAACATTCGTCGGGGGGGTCATTTCGGCCGCTGCGGCCGCGCCGCCCCTGCCCGGCAGCAGACCATTCAGCCAGAGTGCAGCGTAGGCGGTCACTGCCTGCTGGTCGTTCGGATAGGGCGGTTCGTTCTCCGTAAACAGCTTGCACCAACCCCGATGCGCGGTGATTGCTCCCATCAAGCCCAGCACAGCCAGAGATGGCTCTATGCTCCGCATAGTTCCTTTCTCCGCACAACGTTTGAAGTATGCGCACACCATATCGAAGATGGGCCCCAGGTGTTCGCGAATCATCTTGTCTGACTCGGGCAATTCAAAAGCCGCAACATGCAGTAGGCGCCGCAACTGCGGCTGGCTATTCAAATTACCGAGAAGAAAGGCTACCAGTAGCGGCACTACGATGGTCGGCGCATCATCGGAGGCCAGACTGGTCTGGGTGTCTCTCGCCAGCTTCACCCGCCCCACATGCGATTCCACGGCGGCCCAGAATAGCTCCGGTTTGCGGGGGAAATGGCGAAACAGTGTCGCCTCGTTCAAGTTGGCTAGTTGTGCGATGTCCCGCGTGGTTGTGCCCTTGAACCCGTTGTGGGCGAACAACTGGGCCGCCGCTTCCACGATCCGCACTTCCGTAACATTGGTTCCGGCAGATTTGTGTGCCAATTGGATTCGTCCCTTTAGCAGGCTGCGGAAAAACTCGGTTTTAGGGTAGGCCTGGGGATTTATCCCCGGCGTTGGAGTTTCTACATCTCAAAAGAGGATGGATAGATCGAAAGCTGCGGAATGCGCGAATTTTTCGGGAGTCACTGATCTGCTGCTTTGTATCAGGGCACGGCTTCAGCCGTGCCGTCGAGACCCAACAAAGGTTTGGGCTTTAGCCCCTGAAGTACGTCTTTCTTTCCCTGAAGGGTACGGGCTTTTATTCCGTCCGTAATCACTTGGGAATGAATGCCGGTTTAGTTGGCGAATTTGGACAGCACATGAAGCCCTCACTGACGCTTGAGAGGCCGGGGAAGACCTTCGAACGAAGGGCACGGCTTCAGCCGTGCCGTAAATGGTCTGCGCGCTTGACGGCTTTAGCCCCTGGGGTACGCTTTTCGAGACTTATAGGGGCGAAGTCAACTGAGTCCGCGACATACGATTTGAAAGACGTACCTCAGGGACTCTAAACAGGCTGCGGAAACATTCGGTTTTTCGGGTAGGCCGGGGATTTATCCGCGGCGCCAACGTAATGTAATCATCGTGGGCTTTAGAGGGTGTGTGAGAACCGGAAGAGAAACAGCAGGTCCCTCCACTACGCTACGCTCCGGTCGGGATGACAATTCTGTCAGACTGTTGAGGATCCATTCCTCTGGCCGTTTTTGGGCATTTTCCTTGCAAAAGTTGTGTCATCCCGACCGGAGCGTAGCGTAGTGGAGGGACCTGCTGTTTTCTCTTCCGGTTCTCAAAAACCCCCTTTAGTCCTTGGGGCATGCTTCCTGCCGGATCCGGCTCTTTCCGCAGCCTGTTAGGCATTCATGGCAAGAGCACGTCCGGTATCGAGTTCGATCACGGATCAGCCTGCGAACGGGTTTTCCTTTGGAAAAGGCGGTGTACACACAAGGCCGGACGTAGAGGATCATTATTCCGGCCAAGTCAACCAATAAACTCGAGGTCCGTGGCGTCCACTTCGACAGCAAAGCTACTCATGATAAGAGAAAGAGTAAGTACTACCCGGCACCGGTTTTTATTGCGCACAACGATGCCCACTTTGCCGGCAAGAGCTCCCTTATTGATGCGGACTCTGGCCCCCACAACAAGGTAAGGATGAGGTTCACAATTCTGTAGCTTGAGGCTTTCCCGCAAGGATTCAATTTCAATGTCCGGCAACGGAGCAGGAACGCTACTCTGGCCTACCAAAGACAGAGCGCCCGGGACCTCGATTGCGGGTGTACGTTCCCGGCGCGAGATATGTACAAAGATATAGTTTGGAAACAATGGCAGCTCAATCGTCACTTTCCGATAGTGACTCCATTGACGCTGGACACGAGATAGAGGCAGAAGGTGTTCTATGTTTCTCTCTCTATAGTATTGGGCTACCCGCTTCTCATGATGAGATCGAGTGAAGACCGCGAACCACCGGCGCTGCTCATCCGGGGAACCTGGAACCAGGTCCAGCCCCGCGGCGGGTACAACATTGACTGACTGCGCGCCCATTCCCACTCCGTATTAGTGTGCTGGTTACTGGCGGCAGGCAGAGCTTCGCCATGCCACTGTACCTTGCTGTTTCTCATAGCTTGATGATCTGCTAGGTACGCAGGGTACCAGAAGGTCCGCTCTGGCGCGTTCAAAGCCGTACCTAAGCAAGCAAGTAAGTAAGTACTATCTTCTGCACTTAGTGAGTCTGCTCAGTCCAAGTTATGATCTGGTCGGCTGGTAAGTCAACAGAATATGCAGCGACGCCGCTCTGAGTGCGATCGTGTCTCCCGAAACGGGAAGGACGTCCCGTTACGACTGTTCCTAGTTAATGCAAGGGCGTACTTGCATAAACAACTCTTTAATTTAAGAGCCAGGTTTCCGAAGACAGATAGTAGAAGGAGCAAACCAAAGGCAACATCGAATGTACTGCTGGCATGGGGGTCGCACATCCTGTTAGTGATCGCGCGATGGTCGAAGGGATACAAGAACTCAAATATGGGGGCGGGCATACGCCCGTACTCTCACTCGAGTGACAATACGTTGTCTGCGAGCAAGACTCCATGTTTCCTAAGCAGCTGCAAGACTGCGATACAGTACCTGCTCAAGATGGCTCAACGGCTCCTTCACCGCGGTTCAAAAGGTAAATCGGCGGTCTGCATCATGTGCTTTAAGTTACGATGGTAATGCTTGCCACCACGGCGCTGTTTCCAGCGTCGTTGTATCTCTCCTGCTAAGACTCTGCGAAATGCAGAGCGCACAAATGTTAACCGAAGGTTTGCGGGTTCGCGTGCTTGATCTGAGGAGCGGAATAACGTGGTTGGGCAGGTCGGCTTCGTCGAGCGCGCACCAATAAGGTCAATACGTTTCTTTAGAGTCCGGCTTGTAGCTCTCGCCAAATTTGTTCTGATGGTGAGTCATGATGTCTCCGCTGGCCTGCAATTCAAAAGAGCCGAGATGGGTGTTCGACGGAGAGATTTCGACCACCCGGCTCAAAGCATTGAGCCGGTCCACCGGTACATTTTCAGCCCATACGTGAAGCCGGTAGCTTCCTGCTGGCACGCCACGGATCGTAATATTGCCATCCGGAGTCGAAACACCGAAGTAGGGTGTGCTGAGCGAAATGACCACCGCACCCATCTCAGGGTGAATATTGCAAAAGATGTAGGAAACACCGTCGCGATCGAACCGGACCGCGCGCGTTGTGTGCGCTTCGTAGAGGCCGAGGTCAAAACGCTTTCCGTTGAACAGAGAAAAAACATTGTGGTAGAACGGGTCGAGGTTAGGGAAATCTACGCTGCTGCCGGTCGGCACGACCAGAACATGCGGAATAAACTGCTTACCCTTTTGCTCGAGCGTATAGTGTTGCGCTGCGCGCGGTGCCGCTATCTTATCGCCTTCCCGGCTTGGCGTAAGCCAGACGACCACGTCACCCGACGAGCGCGAATGGTTTGCGCCTCGGCCTTTGGTTACCTTGAAGTGAGCTGAAACGTCCACGGTCTCTGCCCCCGCGGCCAGCGTGAACGCCATGCTATATAGCATGATCGCGAGACGGAAGATCGCGAGAGCCAGCTTCATTTTCTCCTGGTATTCATTTTCAGTTGACAATCCCCTCCGCTCATCTGTCGCAGATCAGAATTCGTATCCTGCCGTTATGGTGAAGACGTTCGCGATGCTGGCGGAGCCCTCGTAGGGCCAGGTTTGGATCCTGCGATATTCCGGAGAAAGAATGAGATAGCTCTTAGGTCGATAGATCAGGTTGCCGACGACGGAACTGTTTCGCGAATTGAGCTGCGTATTGGGCGTGGTTGGAAGATTGTATCCCTCAAAATTGCTGGTAAACGCGTTGTCCAGTCCAAAGGCAGCGTTGACCTGGAAGGTAGAGCTGGGGATGAACTTCAACTGACTCCAGCCCCCTGCGGTGTCCACGCCGGTGGTTCGACTGAGGCCGGTGACCGAGTCGGTCCCGGTAAATACATCCTTATAAGTTCCACCGCCAAGTCCCCCGAGCGCTCGGCCACGATAGGCTTCGCCACTGAGCGCAAACCATCTGAAGATCGGAATTTGCCAATCGCCGGTCACCGCCCAGGAGTGGATCTGTGTGCTGGTCGAGTAAAACTGATTTGCAGAATATCCGCTTACGCCCAGAGCAAAGGGCCGCGGTATACCTTTTCGACTTCCGTCGGCGCTATAGGAGATTCGGCCTTCATAGCCCGGTTGGCGCGACGCCTCTACGGGACTGTCGCGTTGCGTGGAAGTGTAGCCAGAAGCCGGCGGATCGATGAGGCCAAATTCAAGGCCAATCCTACGCTGTTCGGTGAAGGGAATACGTTGCTCGACTTGAATCTGGGGTGACCAGGTCCAAAGATTCCCCGAGCCGGCCATGCCAGGTTGCGCCACCGTTGCGAAAGAGGTGGGCGATAAAGGAGAGATGAGTGGAGTGGTGTAGCCGGCTTGGGCCGTTGTTTTGTACCAATCGAGATTGACCCAGCTTTGCCGCATGCGCAGCGAGCCCTCGGATGAGCTGTAACCGTAAGTGTTGCTGGAGACGCCGCCGAAGAAATCGATGCTTACTTCTGCGGAACTGCGGGCTCCCCCAATTCTGGGACCCGTTCCATCGAGCGTCAACAGCGTCTGCCGCAGGGTCGCACCCGTGCTGCCATGGGATCCCCCGGGAAAACGGGGCAATGCGATTGTCGGCAACTCGGTATCGTCTACCACCCCCACATTAGAAAATGCGTTGAACAGGATCAGCCCGCTCACCCGCAGTGGGTACTTTGAAAAGGTCTCCACCTTGGTTTGATCGTGCTGTTTGATCTCCGCTTGCATCGCCTCCTGTTGCTCGCGAAGGGCCTCAAGCTCCTGCGGGTGATCGGTGTTCGCGTTTTGCGCATCCGAGGCTGGGGTGCTGGAAGATGCGGTCGCTGTTTGCCCCCGAAGAGCATCGAGCTGTGCATGAAGGGCCTGGATTTCAGCGCGCGACTTTTCCAGCATCTTCTCCGTTTGAGTGAGCGCATCGTTCAGCTCATTTAGCTTGGTTTCAATAGCCACCACTCGTTCTTGATCCGCGGTGGTTCCATCGTTAGCCGTCTGGGCCAAGGACGCCGGGGTGAACAATGCTAGCAGCAGTAAGTCGTAGGCCAAGATGACAAACTTACGACGATATCTCGGACTTGTAGATAGCTGACTTGACAATCGTCTCATAGCAGCTCCTGCCACGCCTGGTTTCGAGATACCGGCGGTATTTCGCTCCTACTCCTGGAGCGTATTGACCTTGACCGACTCCACCTTTGTGTGGCCAAAGGCCTCCAGTGCCTGTTTGTAAAGCAATATGCTGAATACGGTTTCTCCAGGCAGGGACTTTTCCAGTCGTACTTCACCACCATGCTCTTGCGCGACGTGTTGTGCAAGCGTAAGCCCAAGCCCTACTCCATTCTCCTTGCCCGCACTCACAAACGGCTGAAAGAGTGTCTCTCGAATGGATTCGGCTACCCCCGGTCCGGTGTCGCAAATTCTGATTTCAATCTTGTCATTGTCTTCGGAAAGCGTTACCGCCACCCTGGGCGCCCCGGCTCCTCTTTTCGCCGACTGGCATGCGTTGAGGAGCAAGTTGTAGATTGCGCGCGCAAGCTTCTTGCTATCTATCCAGGCATACACCGGTCCAGGAGTTTCAGCAGAGATCTGCAGCTCGCGGCATTCCGGGTGCATCCGCAACGATTGGATGGTGCGCTCGATCAACGCATCAACCTGCTCCCGGCGCAGATGGAGCATATGACCGGTCTGGCTAAAAAGGAGCAGCGATTCAATCAGATCCGTCATGCTCTGCACTGCTTCCTGCACTTCAAGATGCAATTCCGCACGCTCATCAGGGCCGGTGTGCGGCAGGCTCATGAATTCGGCATTCGCGTAAATGGCGGAGAGGTGGTGGCGAAGGTCGTGCGACACGGAACTGGCCATTCTGCCAATGGTGGCCAGACGATCAGATTCGAGTAGCTCTCGGTGAGTGCGTTTGAGCTCCCCGCGCATTCTGTCAAAGGCAAGTGCCAGCTCGCGCACCTCCGCGGCGCCATCGACACTTAATTCATAATCAAAATCGCCCTGGCCCAGGGCGCGGGTGCCGGCGACCAGCGTTTCCAGTGGACGAGTCACCGTGCGGGAAATGGCCACCGCCAGCACCACCCCCAGAAGCAACGTGGCCCCGCCAAGGGCGAGAACCCATCGATTGACGCGCCGAAAATATTCGCTGGCCCGGTCGTACGATTTGAGCACCACCAACTGGATCTTTGCCTGCCCAGCAGCAGCAAGCGGAGTGGCCGACCCAATGTAGGCTTCCCCGCCCAACTCCACCTTGCGCGGGGCTGTACTCACAGCGTCAAGGGTCAGGCTCTGCTGCCGAAGATCCTTCAACCGGTCCACCGGCAGAGTGGTGGCAGCGACTTGACCGTTAACCAGAAAGGTGACGTCGGCGGCAGCGGCCTCACTCACCTCACCGGCAACTTGCCGGTCAATGGCATAGCCGATAATCACGTAGCCGAGGTAGGAACCATTTGCCGGCGGGCCAAAATAGAGTGGTTGGATAGAAAGCTCGTAGAGACTTTGCCCGAAGGCGATCATGCACGCTTCTTCGGCGGAGGTCATGCATGCTTCCAGCCCGCGTCTCACCGAGTCGTCACTGAGCTTCGGGCCGCGATTGGAATAGGTGAAGAGAGCTCCGTTTGCGTCGGCCAGGGCGAAGAAGTCACTACCGCTATCAGCCCAAAACTTCTGGCTGCCGTCCTGAATCGTATGTGCATCCTGAGTAGTCATCAGGGCTTTCAGGCTGGGCAAATCGGCAAGCAGCGCCGCTTCTCGGCCTAACATGCGATTGCGTTGATTAGCCAGGTTGCGAAAGGTGATGAGCGAATGATCCAGGTCGGCTTGCAGACTCTTGTTGATTTCCTGTTGGACAGTAACCCGGATGATGAAAAGACAAGTGACTGTAAGTCCCAGCGAAACCGCCAGGAGCGATACCATCAAAGTCGTCCGCATCCGCCACTGTTTCATGAATCCAACGATCTCTTTCACGACGCAAAGTCGCTTTATCCCTGCGGCACGAATTTGTATCCGATTCCATGAACGGTGCGGAAATGGACCGGGTTAGCGGGGTCGGCCTCGAGTTTCTGCCGAAGCTTGAGAATCTGGTTGTCGACGGTGCGCGTAGTAAGGTGGAAACTCATGCCCCACACATCGTTGAGCAATTCTTCTCGCGCAATTGCCCGGCCTGGGTTGTCCAGGAAGTAGCGGAGAAGCTTGAACTCATGCGCGGTCAAAGGCACCAGGGTCCCCGCTCGGTAGATCTCCATTTTGAGAAAGTCAACTGAGACCTCGCCAAAGCCGAGAGGCAAGTCTTTCGTTTTCCTTTGCGTGCGCCGGATCGCAGCCTGAACACGGGCAAGCAGTTCGCGGGGGCTGAAGGGCTTGGTCATGTAATCATCGGCGCCTGTCTCTAGCAGCAGAACCTTGTCAGCAACCTCAGAAACGGCGCTGAGCACAATGACGGGTATGTCAGCACACCAGGCCTTGATCTCCTTGCAAACCGTGCGTCCAGAAAGACCAGGCAGCATCAGGTCCAGTACTACGGTTGCGGGACGCATGCTCTTGCACGCAGCCAGGCCCGAGGGGCCTTCGCCTTCAATGTGTACGTCATATCCTTCGGCGCTGAATTGTCGTCGCAGCGCCCGTTGAATTCTTGGATCGTCTTCGATAACGAGAATCAAGCTCATATTCACTCCCCGGTTCAAGACCCCTCAAAACCTCGGTTTTAGGGTAGGCCGGGGATTTATCCCCGGCGCAAACGCAACGTAATCATCGCGGGCTTTACAGGCTGCGGAAAAACCGAATTCTTTGAAGGGGACGGCCTTCAGGCCGTCCGTAAAAGATTGAAAACAGGTCCGGCTTTAGCCGCTGAGGGAACAGCTTTCGCTCCCTATTCGACCTTTTTCCGCAGCCTGT
>DASRRN010000666.1:0-14101 GCA_035695685.1 Acidobacteriaceae bacterium
AAGGGGCAGGTTGAGAATCACTTCGGGAAAGGGCAGAAATGCCAGCGGTAAAAATCCCATAAAGGAATCCACTGCTTCCGCGATCTGCTGCACCTCCGTTTCCACGTTGGTGTCGAAAAGCGTCTTGCCCACGATGCGCAGGGCTAACAGCAGCATCTCCGGATGCAGATCCATCACCCTTCCGCTTTCCCAATGGGTACTCATCTCTTCCGCGTAGGTGGCGATGATTCGCCCATACGCCGCGATCCGCTGCCGATGGAAGGCCGGCTGCGCCAGCCTGCGCTGCCGCAGGTGAAGAGGCGCTTCGCTGGTTAGCAGTCCCTGACCCAACACCAGCTTTGCTCTCTGCATCACCAGTCCTCGGTGGTGCCGGCCGGCATCGCGTAAGAGCAGCTCTTCAATGAGTACAGGATGGTTGAACTGAAAGATGTGGCGGCCGAACCCGGTGTAATGGTTCAGGTCGCCGAAACGGCTGGCGGTGTTGAGCATGAAGTCGGCGGCGCTCTGGTGGAAGACGTCTCCCGAGATAAGGCGCCGCGCAAAACCCGGACCATCAGGATAACGGGCGCCGGGCCGCGTTACGATCTGCGGCGCCACCATCTCGGCTGCGTGAGGAAGGCTCACAAACTAAGAGTCTAGTCCCACCAGTCTTTCAGGGACGACTGCGTTTGTGAGGGCTCTAGAGTCTGCGCGGTTCTCACGCAAAACTCTCTAGACCCTGAGGTACGGCGTTCATAATCGGGTACTCATGCCTTACGACGAATACTGCCCCTGGAAACCGGGGTTAATTTCAGTCCTCACACAGACCCGTCAGTCCAGAGTGCAGATGGAAAACAAATCAGTCCCGCCGGGGATGACTGAAAATTACCACCGTCCGCCACGCTTTCAGCACATCAAACTTTATCTGTAACAAACGAAGTATCATAGTGCGATTTTTTCTCAGGCTTCGTCGTCGTCCGGGCGGGGCGCGCGCACGGCGTAATCGCCTCCCGGTTGGGTGACCGGGTTGCGCACCTGTCCAAGCCGTGTGGTCGTGGAGCCATCCTGCACCCGGCCGCGAAGTCCGAGCAGGGTTTCCTGCTTGTCGCGTGCATATTCGGCGGCCAGCCGGGTCAGCGCGTGGGTCACGATATCGCTATGGTGCAGGTTTTGCATCTCCGGATCACGGCGGAAGTTTAGCCACAGGCGATGCACCAGCTCCACGTCATCCGCCCGGAGCGACGGTGCGTGGGGACCGATGTGGAACGATTCCGCCTCACCATTTGCGGAAACAACGTAGAAAGTGATCTGCTTCTTCGGCTCCGGCAGTGCTTCCCATGCCTGGCCCACGCGGTAGGCCTGCTCGTGCGCGGTCATCTTGCTCGAAAGTCCGGAAACGACAGCGGCCGCCTCGAGTGAATTGGCAGTCTGCACCAGGGCTGCAAAAATGTCGCCCGCCGGCACCACCAGCAACGAGATGTGCTTGCCAAAGCTTTCCGCAACCGATACCGCCTTGGTAAATAGCATCTGCTCGTATTCGCTGAACAGCTGATCGGTGGTGGAGAGCAACTCCGGTCCCCCCGCGCCCACCATGCGCGCCGTCAGCACGACTACGTCCTGGTCGCCGGTATTGGTGCGAGCCAGGGTCCACTTCAGCGCGAAGGGGTTATTGGCATCGCGCATCGTGACCACCACGCATCCAGGATCGATCTGCAGCACGTCGCGCCCCACCGCGTCCTCGTGTTCCAGCTGGAAGTGTTCTTTCATCTGCAGTTCGGTGTTAGTTCGACGGCGTTTGTTGTCGTGCTCGGAAATGGTGAAGATGATAAAGAATGTAGTGGCGAACAGAATGCCGCTGACGGTAGCTACCGACTTGGTGACAAGGTTTACCAGCGCTGTCGTCAACAGCACCATGAAGACTGAAATGAGCCCGATCGGGATCTCTCGCTTGCCGATACGCAAGTTCGGCGGCACTTTCCAGCCGCGTTCGCCCTTGTACTTCCAGCGCAGCACCAGCATGGCCAGGCTGTTGAAGGTGAAGCTCCAGATCACTCCAAACGCATAAGCTTCACCGAGCGCAATTACATTACCGCGGCTGGCAATGATGGTGAAAAGCTGCATTCCCGCAACCAGGTTGACGATCCGGTAGCTGGTGCCAAATTTATGATGCGGCCGGCGGAACCAATCCGTGAGCACACCGTCTTCGGCGATGCGCATGAGTACGCCGGTGGATCCGATGATCGAGGTATTGATGGCGCCAGACAGAATAAGGAAGCCAACCAGAACGACAAAGACGCGGAAAATGATCCGCAGCACCTGCGGGCCAACCATGTACATCGCCAGCCCAGCGATCAGATTGTCGCGGTAAACCGGCACCCGCACCGAGTCAGGGATCAGCATGACCGCCAGCAGGGAACCCAAGCCGGTAAAGAGAAAGCTGTAAATCGCGATGACGATTGCGGCGCGTTTCAGGTTCTTGAGCTTGGGGTGTTCAATCTCGCGATTGACCTGCGCCAGCGTCTCTTCGCCGCTCATGGCCAGGACCGAATGGCCGAAGGCCATGATGATGCCGAACAAGCCCAACATCGCGGGCAACTTGGTGTATTTCAGGAAGCCGAGAGCATCCTGGCTGAAGTGCAGGGTCGCCGGCGTGGGCCACGGCGGCAGCTTGGCGCCCACGTGAAACGCCGAATAAATTCCCCAAACCAGCAAGATCGCCACCATCACGGTCGTGATCTTCATGACTTCCAGGGCTTTGTCGCTCGACTCCTCAATCCCTTTCAGATTTTGCCACCAGTAATAGATGGTGACGATTGCGGCAAAGGCCGCCGAGCTATAGTCCACCCGAAGTTGCGGCGCCATATGGTGCGCGCCGAGCATCGCGCCCGGGAGCCAACTATGGGCGGCCGCCACGGTCATCAATTCGTTCAGCAGACTGGTGATGTATTGCCCGGCAGACACCCCCGAAATAGGCCCGGTGAGGATGTAGTCGAACATGAGCGCGGAAACGCTCAGCTTGGCAAAGGTGCCGCCCAGAGCCTCCTTCACCACGCGATACACGCCCCCGCGGGTGAACATGGAGCAGCTCTCCACGTAAACGGCGCGCACCGCAAAGGAGAAGAGCATTACCCCCAGGATGAACCAGGGGGCCGACTTGCCTACGGCTTCTTCCGCAATCCCACCGGCGTAGAAAGCCGAAGAGCCGAGATCGTTCAGCACCACCGCCGCGGCACGCCAGAACGATATAAACGTGAGCATCACCGAGGAGGCGACGACCAGTTTTACCCGGTTGGAGGGAATAGAAGGCGCTTTCGTTGTTCGCTCGGAAGCCATTCGATATAGGCTAGTGTGTCAATCCGTGACTGGGGGAAGTCGGCGGCCTGGATCGAAGCCAGACCTGAGTCTATGTTGCCTGGTGCTCAAGGTCAACGACGGATCGCAAGCCAGAAGCCTGATTTAATCACCTACCAACAACTGAATATCTTCAATAAAACTAATCACCACCACCACCGCCGAACCGGCGACGCCGGCAAAGAACATGACCTCAAAAAGCCGCATGAAAAAGATGGCAACGACCATAGTCATTGATTGTATCCCTTTCCTCGTCTCATATAGTGCAAGAGGCTCATAGCACAAGAGATGATAGAGAAGGGGTGGTAGACTCTCGGCCATGGCAAGACTGGCACGGCAACCCTGGCTACTCGGCATCTTTTCTGCCGGCCTGCTCCTGCTGCCGTTTTCCATTATCGGTCCGGTACCCTTCTGGCGCACGGTTTTTGCCTGGCTGGCCTTCGTACCGCTGTTTTGCGGCCTGCTGTCGAAAGAGAATCTGCACCATCCAAAGGCTTTACTGCGTGCAACCTTAGCCGCCTACCTCATGGGCTTCCTCTGGTTTTGTGGCAATTGCTACTGGATCTACCAAACCATGTTGTACTTCGGCGGCCTGCCTCCACTCATCTCCGCCGGCATTCTGGTCGGCTACAGCATGGTGTTGGGGCTTTACTTTGCCGCCCTTGGGTTCTTGCTCACTGCTACGGCCAGGGCGTTCCGAAGCCGCCATTACGCGCTCATTGCCGCCCCATTTTTCTGGGTCGCGCTGGAATTGCTGTCGGCGCGCCTCACCAAGGTTCCCTGGGACCTGCTGGGGTATTCCCAGATCAACAATTTTCTGCTGATCAGCCTGGCTCCCTATACCGGGGTTTATGGAGTCACCTTTGTCCTTGTTGCCGGCAACGCCCTCATTGCCTGGGGATTTCTGGCCTCCACCCCGAAACGGCGTACGGCTCTATTGATAAGCGGTTTTCTCGCCGTGCTGGTGTTGCAGAACGGCGATCATTTTGCTCCTAGCGCTGCTCCAACCTCGGCCATCGCCGTCCTGTTGCAACAAAATTTAAACGTCAACCAGGACAATCGCTGGCTCGGGGACGAATATGATGCGCACCTCAGGCAGTTCATCAAACTCAGCAGCCGCACCTGCGGGCCTTTCCTGGCAGGTATGCCCGAACTCGACGACCTGGCTTATCCCGTTACTCCCGATTGTCCGGAGCACCCAGTGTCTCCAGGTATCATCGTTTGGCCGGAGTCGCCCGCGCCTTTTCAAGACAAAGACCCGCGTTTCCTGAACGCTCTGCGCACGTTGGCGCTTTCCATGGATGCGCCGGTGATCGCGGGCACCACTTCGTACGACCCTCACGGCGCCCGCTTCGATATGTATAACTCCGCGGTCTTCGTGGGCCTGGATGGCTCGGTCGCAGGCCGTTACGACAAAATCCACCTGGTTCCGTGGGGTGAGTACATTCCGTACAAGAGCTTCTTTTCCTTTGCCAAGAACCTGACCCAGCAAGCCGGTGATATGACCCACGGGTGGCGGCGCGTTGTTTTTGCGACCGATAGTCACCGCTTCGGGGTCTTCATCTGCTACGAAGAAATCTTCGGTGATGAGATACGGCTGTTTGTGAAGCAGGGCGCCCAGGTGCTGGTCAACATCTCCAACGATGGCTGGTACGGCGACACCTGCGCGCCCTGGCAAACGCTCAATATGGCGCGCATGCGCGCGGTCGAAAATCGGCGCTGGCTGCTGCGTGACACCAACACCGGCGTCACCACCATCATCGACCCCTACGGGCGGCTTACGGCCAGTGTGCAGCGCCACGCGCTGACCTCGCTGGCGGCCAGGTTCGGCTATCGCAATGACCTGACCTTCTATACGGTGCACGGCGATCTCTTCGCCTATCTATGTGGGGTCATCACTCTGGGAATCATCGCCGCCGCGTTGTGGGCTCACCTGCGGCGCCACTGAAAGATTACCCTGGTGTCTCTGCAGGCATCTAATCAAAAAGGTCTGAGCTGGACCGTGAAATCGGACTCTGCTCCGGCGGAATCGCGGCACGTCACGCACCGTTATAGCCACCGAGCGGGCGCGCATCATCAGTTAGGGTTCTGTGGTTAGGGTTCTGTGGGTTTGCTCTTCGATCAATTCGCTCAGTCTCACCCATCTACTCGAGCCCTCATACCGTTCAAGTATTTCGTTGCGGCCATCCTTCTTTTTGTCCCCCTTATGGCTGCTCAAACCACAGCGGACCAGAAACTGTCCGCGAACGATCTGGTGCGCCGCGTGATTGCGAACGAACTGCGTATGCAAGACCAGGACCACAGCCATTGGATGTACCACCTGGAAACCGTAAAGGCGGGTGTTAAAGAGACTAAAATAGTGGCAGGAACGAAAGATGGCTCTCTCGCGCTTCTGATCGCGCGCAATGATCATCCGCTCACGGATGACCAGCTGAAGCAGGAGGAACAACGAATGAATTCGTTCATTCACGATCAGGCAGAGCAGCAAAAGCAAAAGCGGGCCGCGCAGGAGGATGGAGCCAAAACGAAACAGTTGCTTTCCATGCTGCCGGACGCTTTCGTCTTCAGCTATGAGCAAGGCAACGGAGACAGTGGAGAGACTGTTACATTGGACTTCAAACCGAACCCGGGGTTTCATCCTTCAACCCGGGAAGCGCACGTCTTCCATGAGATGGAGGGCAAACTCACGCTGAATCGGAAAGAAGACCGGCTGGCTGAAATGAACGGCCGCCTGATGCACGATGTCAAATTCGGTGGAGGAATTCTGGGCCACCTGGATCAGGGCGGCACGTTCGATGTCCGCCAGGACCGGGTGGGTGCAGATTACTGGGAGATCACGAGACTCAAAGTAAACATGAAAGGAAAAGCCCTGTTTTTCAAAACCATCGGTGTCGAACAAGATGAAACGCGCAGTCATTTCCAGCAGATCCCCGATACGGTCACGCTGGCGCAGGCGGGAGACCTGTTGTTGAAGGAAGTCGCTCGTCATTAATCCGCAGCTGGAATCCGCAACTGGAATCCGCAGCTAGAATTCTCGATAGCGCAGGCTTCCTGCACCTGCACACGAGTTTACAATTCGTAGCTGCCCACAAATTGCGGACATCCATCGAGAGATGGACCGCATCGCGTGGATAGAGAGGGACTCAACCATGCTGTTAGGGCAAGGGATATTTCAGGACCGCAGAGATGCCGGCCGGGTACTGGCACGCACCATCCTGGCATCCGCAGCCGGGCGTGACTGCCAGGATGGAATCGTCCTCGGGCTGCCACGCGGCGGTGTGCCAGTAGCCTATGAAGTTGCCCTTGGGCTGGGTCTTCCCCTGGATATCCTTGTCGTTCGCAAGCTTGGAGTACCGGGATTTGGAGAGTTGGCCATGGGAGCGGTCGCGAGTGATGGGACGGTCGCTACCAATGAAGCAATTATCCACGAATTCCGTATTCCCCAAGAGGTGATCGACGAAACCGCCGAACGGGAGAGGCGAGAGATAGAGCGGCGGGAGCGTACATACCGAAATGGCCGTCCGCCGGCGCGAATCAAGGGACGGCTGGTGATCCTGGTGGACGACGGGCTGGCGACAGGAGCCAGCATGCTGGTTGGAGTGCGGGCTGTGCGCCCCCACGCGCGCAAAGTAGTCGTTGCGGTGCCTGTGGCAGCCACTAGTACCTGCCAGGAACTCCGTAGCGAAGCCGACGAGGTCATCTGCGCGAGTGTGTCGCGGCACTTCTACTCCGTGGGCAGTTTTTATCGCAACTTCGAGCAGACTACAGACGCCGAGGTCTGCGCCTTGCTGCAGAAGGCGCGTCACGGCGACCCTACGATGTCCGGCAGCCTGAGTGAGGTGGTGAGGCAGTAGGCGGTGCACATTGCGTTGTTGTGCATGGGCAAAAAAAGGAGGAATGATAAAGAGAAGAGGCGTGTCAAGCGGCGGTTTGCGAAGAAATGGTCTTAAGCGAATCAGCTTCAATGAAGATGTCTCGGACCGTCGGCTCTTCCTGGCGGATGCGGGCTTCGAGACGGTCGATCGTCGATTCCAGTTGCTGAATGTCGAGACCACGGCGAAATCTGATATCCACTGCGAGCAGTACCTGGTCTGGACCCAGTTGCATGGTCAGCAGGTCTCCCACGTTTTCGACGAAAGGATCCCGGCAAATCAACTCTTTTACTCGTTTGATTCGGGAACGATTGGTGCGCTCCCCGACCAGCAAAGCGCCACTCTCGCGGCCCAGTAGGAGGGCTACGCCAAGCAGTAACAGGCCAATGAGGACGGAGGCCGCGGGGTCCAGGTAGGGATTGTGAAACAGATGGCCGAGCAGGATTCCCAGGAAGGCCAGGAAGGTGCCGATCAATCCGGCGAAGTCCTCGAGAAAAACCGTGAAAATCGTAGGGTCCTTGCTGCCGATGATTTCATCCCACGTGCTCTCATCAGGTTCTTTGCGCGCCTGGAGTTCGCGGTAAGAAAGGCGCCATGAATAGCCCTCGAAGACCGCAGTAAAGGCAAGCACGGTGAGGCTCCAGCCGACGCTGACGGATGGACGGGGATGCAGGAGACGCGAGACTCCGTTGTACAACGCCAGCCCGGCGCCGATACCGAAAATGTAAACCGCCACCAGCAATGAATAGAAATAAAGTACCTTGCCATGTCCGAACGGGTGCAATGGGTCGGGCGGCCGACTACTGCGCTTCATTCCCAATAACAGCAGTAACTCGTTTCCGGTATCTACGGTCGAGTGGACGGCCTCTGCCAGCATTGCCGAACTACCGGAAAAAACTGCGGCTATGTACTCGCAAAGGGCAATGGCAAGGTTAGCGGCGATCGCAACATGAACAACTTTTTTGGAAGCACGAGAAGCCACGTCTCATAGGATGCTTTCCGGTTGCTCCGCAGATGGGTCCCTTCTGCTTCGTGATGCGCCTCCCTTACTTGCACCAGCGGCTTGGCCTTTAGGCCCTGAGGTACGTCTTCTCTCCCTGAAGGGTACGGGCTTCAGCCCGTACATATATTGGAACAAACGATGGGCTTTAGCCCCTGAGGGCAACGCGTTCCACTGAGCATCGCGGAGTGGAGCCTGCGCTTTCTTTCCGGTTCTCATACGAACTCTTTAGGGCCCTGAGGTACGCTCTTTATCTCGTTTCTGCAGAAACCATCCATTTTCGGCAGCCTCTCAAGCCCATCCCTAGCCTCCCGTACCTTCAGCGTTGAGGTTTTTCCGCCTGCTAGAGGGCTGCACTCGAAGAGCGGCCAATTCTCAGCCATCAGTTTTGTCTTCTTCCCATATTTTGACCCTGGCGACCGGGGGTCTGGCTCAAGTCGTGGGGTGAGCGTGGTGACAGGCTTTCACCTTACCATTGGATACCACGAATCTAGACCTTAACTGCTCATTGGGTGTCTAAGGCTTGAGGCTTAGCACCGTGGGCATTAAGGGGACAGGACGGAAGTACCCTCGGAAGCAGGACGCAAATCCACCGCCGGAAACTGAAATTGCCGCAATAGGTATCATGTCGACGCATTTCCGACGCAATCCGTCGACGCATTTCCTGTCGACGCATTTCCCACGACGCGTCACGACGAGCCTACGATGTCCGGCAGTCTGAGTGACGTGATGAGGCAATAGGCGGTCCACATTGCGTTTGTTGTGCCTGGGCGCCCAAAAAAGCGGAATGCTGGTTTGGATTCGAGGTCCTGCAACGCAACGAATATCGCCAGTAGCGAAGCCCAACAAGAAAAGACAAGCCGAGGAAGTGGTCTTTCCATTCCGCGGCGGGCGTGAACAAGATGCACCGAGCGTGGCGTAAATCACTGTTGTTACAAATTGCGCTGTGGACAGAGCCCTATACCAATTCTCAAGTGGCGCCTATCGAATGGTGATCAGAGTGAGGCATCGAGACTACTCAAGAATGCACTTTGGAAATGTTACAGAATCGAAGCTGGGAGTCTATCAGATGCTCTTGGACTCAGGTCAAGGAGACAGGAATCATGATTTTCTCGCATGATGAAAAGAAGCCTGCGATTGACCAGACCGCCTACGTGGCGCCCAATGAAGTGATCTCCGGCGATGTACGTGTTGGTGCAGGCAAACATCACCCCCAAGAGAGGAGTATTATTTCTATGTGGCGATGTTCTACGGGTCTCCCTGTCGCGCTTGAGACAGTTTGTTCCCGTTGAGTCTTTCGATCGGGAGTGGAGCGCTGTCCCTCCCAGCCAGGAAGCGCACAGCGCATCTTCCGGTTCTCTTCGCCATAACGGCGATCTACGGGAACTTCATCGGGGCATTTGATCGCGCCCGCTCCGTCGCTGAAGAGGAGGAAAGCATGTCAGACCAAAAGCTACCGCCAAACGAGCAGCCACCGAAATCCGCGTCTCCGCCCGGTGGCGGCATCACCCGCCGCGGCTTTCTCAAAGGTGCTGGTGTCACCGCCGCCGGAACCGCGCTGCTCGAGGGCGTGCAGTCCTTTCACAGCCAGGCCCTGGCCGCCACGCACAGCGATGTGAAGGAATACGGCACTGAACCTGTGGCGATTCAATTGCACATCAATGGCAAGGAGCGCACTCTATCGGTCGAGCCGCGCACTACCCTCGCGGATGCCCTGCGTATCCAGGCCGGCATGACCGGCACCAAAGTCAGTTGCGATCGCGGCGCCTGCTCCAGCTGTACCGTATGGCTCGATAAGGTCCCCGTCAACAGCTGCATGACGCTCGCCCTCGACGCCGTCGGTCACCACGTCACCACCATTGAAGGCCTCTCGTCTGGCGACCAGTTGCATCCCGTGCAGGTTGCCTTCGTTCGCCATGATGCCATGCAGTGCGGTTTCTGTACGCCGGGTATGGTCATGAGCTGCGCCTCGCTGCTCGAGAACAATCCCCATCCCACTGAAGCCGACGTGCGCTACGCCGTTTCCGGCAACATCTGCCGTTGCGGCACCTATCCCAAAGTTTTTGCCGCCACCCTCGACGCAGCCAACCAGATGACCCGCAAAGCGTAGGAGAAACCACCATGGCGACCGACACCACACATCTCGTTCCTGACCCTCTCTTCGCGGCTGCTGCCGACGGTTCCGGCGCTCCGCAGAAGACTGTCAGTATGCCCATCGGCGTTCCCGGCTTTACCCTGCATGAGGAACAGCGCACCATACCGGCTTCTCAGCCGCCAGTGCTGCCAGTCAACAAAGATCTCGACTACATCGGCAAATCGCCCGAGCGCTGGGATGGCCATGCCAAAGTCACCGGCCGCGCCCGCTATACCGCCGATGTGCAGCTGCCGGGGATGCTTTACGCCAGCTTCGTGAACGCCACAGTGCCTCACGCGAAGATTCTCTCTATCGATACTTCCGCAGCCGAAAGCTCTCCCGGTGTGAAGGGCGTGCATGTGATCGAAACGCTCCTTGGCGGCGCGGTACTGCGCAACCCGGCGCTCGATGTTTCGAAATACCCTATCGTGCGCTACGCCGGGCAGCCGGTCGCCGCCGTTGCTGCGACCACTCCCCAGGCAGCGGACGACGCCGCAGCCAAAGTCAAGGTGCAGTACGAAGCCCTGCCCTTTGTCGTCGATATGGACAAGGCTCGGGAAGCCAACGCACCCCAGGTTTTCCCCGGACCGGCCGATCAGGCCGGAACCGCGGGAGGAGGGGGAAGCGCGCGCGGCATTCCCCAAACCGGCAATGTTCACGGGCCTTCGGTAAAAAAACACGGCGACGCCGAGCAGGGCTTCAAAGACGCGCACGTGGTGGTGGATACCCATCACTACACCCAGGTGCAGACCCATTCCGCCCTCGAAACCCATGGCGTGGTCGCTGACTGGAAGCCCGAGCTGCTCACCGTATACGCTTCCACCCAGGGAATCGCCAGCGTCCGCGAGGAATTGGCCGCCTATTTCCATTTGCCCAAATCCCAGGTCCGCGTCATCACCGAATACATGGGCGGCGGCTTCGGTGCCAAGTTCGGAGGCGGCAATCAAGGAGTCGTCGCAGCAGCCCTGTCCCGCAAAACCGGAGCGCCCGTGCGGCTTATGCTCAACCGCCAGGAGGAGCACCTTTCTGTCGGCAATCGGCCAAGCTCCGATCAGCACCTGCGCATCGGCGCAACCAAAGACGGCGACATCACCGCCATTCAGCTGATCAGTTACGGCACGGCCGGTTGCGGCACTGGTGCGGGCTGCGCCGGTCCGGCTACGAACCTGTATAAGTGGGCCGCTCTCCACACTGAGGAGAACGACGTGTTCATCAACGCCGGTCCAGCCGCTGCCTTTCGCGCGCCGGGTCATCCCCAGGGGGCCTTCGCTCTTGAGCAGTCGATCGACGATCTTGCCGGCCGGCTCAGCATGGATCCCATCGTTCTGCGCGACCGCATCGACGAGAACCCGGTTCGCCGGGTGCAGCGCCAGATTGTCCGCGAGAGTGCGATCTGGAAGTCACGCAGCGCCCGCTCCAACGCAGACGCAGGCCCCATCAAGCGGGGCATTGGCCTCTCCCAGTCCGTCTGGTACCGCCATCTCAACTTGAAATGTGGCGCGGAAGTTCGCGTCCATAAAGACGGCTCAGTCGAAGTGCTCTCCGCTGTACAAGACATTGGCAGCGGCATCAAAACAGTTCTCGCGCAAATTCTTGCGGAGCAGTTCGGCGTGCCGCCGGCCAAAGTCTCGGTCAAGGTTGGCGACAGCAACTACCCGGTGGGCCCTAACTCCGGTGGCAGCGTCACCACCGCTTCGCTCACGCCGGCAGTGCGCGATGCCGCTTGGCAGGCCTCGCAGAAATTCCTCTCGAGCATCGCCCCAGCCCTGGGAACCCCACCCTCCGATCTGTCTCTCAGCCATGGCATGGTGAGCAGCGCCTCGGGCAAGTTCAAGCCCGTTTCCTTCCGTGTGGCTGCGGCCAAAATGAATACCGACGAGGTTTCGGCCCAGGTGATGCGTACCCCCGACTACGATCCCAGCAAATACGACACCTATGGAGGCGTTGATGTCGCCGAGGTGGCGGTCGATACCGAGACTGGACGCATCCACGTAAAGCGCGTTCTGGCCGTTCATGATTGCGGCCGCCCCATGAACCCCAACCAGGTCATCAGCCAGATCTGCGGCGGTGTTATCCAGGGCATCTCCTACACTCTGTTCGAGCACCGGCTCCTCGACCCGAACCATGGCCTGATGGTCAACCCCGACCTTGATCGCTATAAGATTGCCGGTGCGTACGAAGTGCCTGAGATTGAAGTGCAGCTCACCGAGTCATATATCGGCCAGAGTTCCACCGATGCCTCAGGGATTGGGGAAGCCGCCGGGATTATCTCCGCCGGCGCCGCAATCGGCAACGCGTTCTACAACGCAACTGGAGTTCGCATCCGGCAACTGCCGATGACCCCCGCCGTCGTGTTCGCCGCCCTTAACCAGCCCCAACAGTCGATGGAGGCCATATGAATTCGTTTACTCTTGCTGATTGCACTACGGTCGAGGCCGCTCTTTCGCAGTTGAAAGACGGCGCTGCAGTCAAAGCCGGCGGCGTGGACCTGCTCGATCGCATGAAGAATGGCACCGATACGCCGGCACACCTGGTGAACATTCGCAATATTCCATCGCTGCGCGGGATAAAGGTGACGCAGCAAGGACTGACCATCGGCCCGCTGACGACACTTGCCGAAGTCAGCGGCCACCCCATCGTCCGCGCTCAGTACGCAGTGCTTTCCGATGCCTGCGGGCACGCGGCTACCCCCCACATCCGCAACATGGCCACGCTCGGCGGCAACCTGCTGCAGCGGCTGCAGTGCTGGTACTTCCGCTCCGCTGAATTTGAATGCCTGCGCAAAGGCAAAGAGATTTGTTTTGCCTTCTCCGGCCTGAACCAATACCACGCCATCATGGATTACGGCGGTTGTCCGTCGGTCGCACCCTCCTCGGGAGCGGTCGCTCTCCTTGCTCTGGACGCCAACCTGGAGCTCACGTCCGCCGCCAAAGGCAAACGGCTGGTCCCCATCCGCGAGTTCTATGTCCAACCGGACGCCAATCCGCAACGCTACAACGTGATGGGCCCGGACGAGCTGCTCACCGCCATCCACGTTCCCAAACCAGCGGCAGGCACCCGCTCTGCCTACCAGAAATATGGAGAAAAAGAGAGCAACGACTGGGCCATTGCGGATGCCGGCATCGTGCTCGAAATGGATGGCAACCTCTGCCGCCGCGCCGTGGTTACCATGGGCGCGGCCTCGCCGGTCGTTCGCCGCTCCAAGGAAGCGGAAGCTGTTCTCACCGGCAAGACCATCACCCCCGAACTTGCCCGTGCTGCCGGACAGGCTTCTATGCATGGCGCCATGCCGCTCTCCATGAATGCCTACAAAGTGCAGCTGTTTCCGGTTGCCATCTACCGCACGGTTTTGCTGGCGGCCGGACAAATGGGCCGCGACCCCAGCGCTGCCGGTTAACCACCGCGGGCGCTCGCCGGAAAGCCGCGCCCCGCAGAAAGGAAGTGAGCATGAGCGCCACCCAACATAACCCGCAACCCTGCCAGTGCCTCCGTACCAAGAATCCTTACGGCTCCACTCCGCAAAACGCTGCCTCGTGGCTCCCCGGCGTCGACACCTCCTCCAGTTACTGGTGCCTGCGCACCATGGGGCCGGCCGGCCCGGACGAACACTACGTACACCTCTCCCGCTGCACGCCCGCGCGGACTTGCTACGAAGCTATCGACGAGTAGGGCCGTGGCGCGCCCGTAGGGTGCGTTAGGATACTTTTTGTCTGTCCCCGCCGCAGGTGAGGGGCGAACTATTGCTCCACGGGCGGCTTCGGCTTC
>DASRRN010000667.1:0-3208 GCA_035695685.1 Acidobacteriaceae bacterium
GAAATCAAAAAAGTCACAACCTCCGAGCGAAGCGCCTCGCAGATCTATTGCATAACAGAGGGTTTTATGGCGCGGAGTCGAAGAGCCTGTCCCGAGCATGGCCGAGGGAACCCCGGCAATGCTTCCTGGCGGATGCTCTTGGGAGCTTTCCGGCCGCAAACTACAACGGAAATTAAAAAAGTCACAGCCTCTGAGCGGAGCGCCTCACAGATTGATCGCGTTACACAGCGCTTGATGGCGCGGAGTCGAAGGACCCCGAGGGTGCTTCTCTTACCTATGCCGTCCGGATCTTTCAACCACCGAAGCCCACATCTGGTTCAAAGACCTTGCACAGACCTGGGGGGGAAGATGATTACAGTGCATGAAAAGACGTACCCGTGACCATCAAGCGCGTACCCCAGCAAGATTCGGTTCTCGGGCTTCGGTGGTAGAAAAGGCCCGAACAGCATGGGTAAGAGGAGCATCGCCGGGGTCCTTCGACTCCGCGCCATAAAACCCTCTGTTATGCGATAGATTTGCGAGGCGCTTCGCTCAGGATGACGATTTTGTGGGAGTTTTGAAGAAAAACATCCCAAACAAGTTAGCGCTTATGGGTCTGCGGCCCACCCACGGTGATGAAAAACAGCTGAAGGGGACGGCCTTCAGGCCGTCCATAAGTGATTGCAAATCTGTCCGGATTTAGCCACTGAGGGAACGCTTTTAGCTCCTCCTCCGCCCCCTAGGAAGATGTTTTTCGAGAGAGCGAGGCGCAGTGGAGGGTCCTGCTGTCTTCATGTCAGCGTATTCTAGTGGCGGAACCGTCTAAGCACTATGCGCACCGGATTCATTGCATTTTCTGCCCTCCTGATATTCGCGGTCCAGGGGAACGCCGCCCCCAAACCTCCAGCTCCCAGCAATGGTCCCAAGGCGACCGTCATCCGAAATACCAACCTATACGTGGACCCGGACAACTCCTCCTCCCGTCTGGCGGAGATCTCACCCGGCAGAGAGATGGTGATCGTGGAGAAAAATGGCCCTTGGTTGCGGGTCTTTGCCAACACTGACGAAGAAACCTCCAAATCGCAGGATGCCCCGGTATTCGGCCACGAGGCGGCTGCTGTTCCCATTTCCGGATGGATGCCGGCCGCCGGCGTCGTCAGCGCGGAGACGCCCAAGGGCGATTTGATTCTGTTCGGCGCTGCCGCAAGCCAGGAGAAAGACGCCATGCTGCCGCGCGCTCCCCAGAGCGTCGCCCAAGCAGCACGGCTGCTGTACCAACGCATGGCTGATTTCTTCCCCCAGTCACCGCTGGCCCCCGAAGCCGCCTGGCGCTCAGCCGATATACGCTGGCAACTGCAAAAGGCCGATGTGTTCTCCCTGCCTTCAGCCCATGAAAAAGACGCCTACATGCGTGAGCAGATCGATGATGAGGAGTTTCGCAAACTCAAAAAAACCTACCCCCGGTCCAAATGGGCCGACTTGGCGGATTGGGACATGCTCGACAACAAGGTCTGTGGCGATTGGCAGGGCTCCACCAAATGCCCGGAGAAGGAAGCTGAGATGTATGAAAAATACGCGCAGGAGCACCCTGATTCGCCCCGGGCTCCCGAGGCGCTTTACAACGCTGTCTACCGCCAGGGTGCGCTGAGCGACATCTATAGCGCCAATGGAGACGACAAAAAATCCGGCGAGGCCAAGGCGAGAGCCGTAACCATTGCAGGTACCATAGCTACCAAATATCCCCAATCGGACTATGCCGCCCGCGCCGCCAGTCTGGTATACCAGTTGCAGGAATCAATTCCCATCTACGGCAACGATCGCCAGTAGGGTTATGTTGCCGGAGGGCCCTTGAACGATTACATCCTGTCGGTCTTGCTGGGCATTGTAGAAGGACTGACCGAGTTTTTGCCCGTCAGCTCAACCGCGCACCTGAGGCTGGTGGAGGCCATGCTCCACGTCGATCTGGCCAGCCCTTACTGGAAGATGTACACGGTGGTGATTCAGCTGGGCGCTATTATCGCGCTGGTGTTGCTGTTCACAGGGCGGATTCTGGAGTTTTTTCGCACCTTTCCCCAGGGAGAAAATGGTGACCGCACGATACTCAGCCATCCCCTCTCACTCACCCTGGTGGGGTTCGTCTGTACTGCGGTTCCGTCGCTATTGCTGGTCAAGTTAATCGGTAAGCACCTGGAAAGCCTCCGTTTGATGGCTCTGGCATTGCTGATTGGCGGCATCGTGATGTGGCTGGTGGATGCATTTAGCGTGCGACGTGATCCCAAAACCAGGGATGTGGAGCAAATGTCGCTCTTCCAGGCTGTATGGATCGGCCTGTGGGAGGTAACGTCTGCCGTTTTTCCAGGCGTGTCGCGATCCATGTCTACCATTGCCGCAGGTCAGGCGGTAGGCATGACGCGTACTGCGGCCCTCGAGTTCAGTTTTCTCTTGTCGATCCCGGTCATGATTGCGGCTACCGGATATGAGTTTGTTCGCACCGTCCATCCCAAACAAGTCCCTGGCGGAGAAGCGATGGTCCCCCTGGTAATGACTACGCATGGCTGGATCGTGTTGGCCATTGGCTTTGTTGTTTCTTTTGTCGTTGCCTTAGGTGTGGTGGAGTGGTTCCTGTTATGGGTGCGGCGTCACGGCTTTGTCATCTTTGCGCTCTATCGCATCATTCTGGGCTCATTGCTGCTGGCCTTCGGCGCCAAACTTGTGGGAGCCTGAGTCAGAGGAGGAGCCATGAAGTTACGCAAAACATCCGGCCTGTGCCTGGCCGCCGCAGTATTTTCAACCGCCGCTATGGCCGCCAGCCTGGTCCAGACGGCGACACTCAAAGACCTGCAAACCGTAGGCACCACGAGCAAGAAGCAGAAGCACCAGCAATACGATCTGGTCATCGATACGTCGACCAACGAGTACGTCTGCCGCACCAAGCTAGGCAGTTCGTTTAAGCCGACGCAATTTGTTGTCGGATCTTCACTGCAGTTCACAGTCAACGGGCAAAACGGCGAGGCCGCGAACTCGGCGGGCAACAAAACGAAGTGCGCCATTGTGCGCGTGGCGGCTGCGACGGCGACTTCTCCGCATTAAAGGATTTCGAGATTTAGGAATCTAGTCCCGAAAGGGACGGCGGAGCTTAGCCCAGGACATTAGTCCATAAGCGCTAACTTGTTTGGAATGTTTTTCTTCAAAACTCCCACAAAATCGTCATCCTGAGCGGAGCGCTTCA
>DASRRN010000668.1:0-3360 GCA_035695685.1 Acidobacteriaceae bacterium
CCCGTCCCGCCTCGTTGTGGATAGGGAAAGTGATGCGCTTGCGAAAGCGCGCATACAGCGGTCCAGCAGAGCCATCCGGCTGCTCTTTGGAAGAGAGAAGGCCGGACAATCGCAACAGATCGGGTCCAGCTATTCCCTGCATGCGGTCGCGCAACGCGTTGAACGAATCGGGGGCATAGCCGATGCGGAACTTCGCGATGGCTTCCGCGGTTAAACCCCGCCCGGTAAGGTACTCACGGGCCCGAGCGCCCTCGGGCGAACGTAACTGCTCTTCAAACCAGGTGGTGGCCAATTCATGCAATTCGAGTAGTTTGCCGCGCTGGCGGTTCTCCTGCGCCTCCTCCGGAGTGGCAAATTCCCGCTTGGGCAGCGGAATGCCGCTCTTTTGGGCCACCATTTTGACCGCTTCGGTAAAGCCGACATTCTCGATCTTCTGCACGAAAGAGAAAACATCGCCGCCCTCGTTGCAGCCGAAGCAATGGTAGAACTGCCGCACCGCGTGCACGGAGAACGACGCGGTTTTTTCTCCATGAAACGGACACAGTCCGGCGTAGTTCTGCCCTCCGGATTTCTTCAGCGTGATGTATTCGCCGATGATGCGGACGATGTCAGTCTGCTGCTTTACGAGTTGGGCGAAGTCTGAGGCCACAGGAATGGTTACACCTCATTGTCGTACATCGTGACACGTCGAGGGGTCTGGGGAAAATCACGTCCTTGTGTGGAACGCTGATACCAGTTCCTCCGGTTGTTGTCCCTGTTCCCGCAACATCCGCAGGCTCAGCGCATCATGCCGTTTAGCTAACCGTTGCCCCCGCTCATCACGCAACAAGTCGCAGTGATACCAGGCGGGCGAGGATAGGCCCAGCGCCCGTGCCAACAAAATCTGCCTTGCCGTCGACTTGAGCAGATCGGCTCCGCGGACTACTTCCGTGACCTGCATGGCCGCATCGTCCACCACGACCGCGAGCTGATAGGAAGGAAGATCATCCCGGCGCCAGACCAAAAAGTCTCCAAAGTCCTGGCCAGCCACAAATCGCTGCGATCCGAGATGCTCATCCTGGAACTCGACGACCTGGCCCTCGGGAACGCGAAAGCGCCAGTTTGCCCCGGTCGGCGCGAGGGGGCCACCGATCTGCGCGGTGGCAGGGCGGCAGGTTCCGGGATAAATTCCTTCGTCGTCGTGCGGGGCCTGCACGGCCATCGCCAGGTCTTTGCGCGAGCAGCGGCAGGGATAGAGCCAGCCACCATCCAGCAGCCGCCGCCAGGCGTCGCGGTAGAGGCCTTGGCGCTCGCTTTGCGTATACGGCCCGAAGCGGCCACCCACATCCGGTCCCTCCTGCCACTCCAGGCCCAACCAGCGCAGATCTTCGATCATGGCGTGATAGAAACGCGGCTGCGAGCGGTCGCGATCAAGGTCCTCATTGCGCAGGATGAGCGTTCCTCCCACGGCGAGCGCTCGCTGTTGCGCGACCCAGAAGGTGCGGGCATGGCCGAGGTGCAGGTATCCGGTCGGAGAAGGAGCCAGCCGGCCCCGGTATGCGCTCCTGGATTTCCTGTCGAGTTTGGTCGCTTTGAGCAACTTCATTCGGCTTTCCTTAAGAGAAAGCCGCACAGGCGGTCGTCGTTGAGTCTGCGTAGTAGGAAATCCGGGATACGCTCAAAACAGATCCGGGATACTGGAAAACGCAATCCGCGTGGGGGCAGCCGCACCCGCCAGCAGCATGCTGGCGAAGCAGAGAGTGTTGGTCCCGTATTTATAGTTCACCCGATCCATGGTGGTGGAGAGGCGGGTCCGTTTGCCCTCTTCTTCAAGACCGGAAAAAAGACTAAGCGTGTGCAGATGATTGGGAACCAGATTGCCCAGGGAAACACCCACAAAAAACGGCTTCTTTTGCCCGCGGCCCGCAGGACTTTGACTCCACAGGCGCTGCAGCCCCTCCAGCAGTGTCTGGTTGTCCTGGCATTCGAGCAGGGGGCAGCTTTGCGTCCATGGCTGCTGATGAATACCGGAAGAGTGCCTGGAGGCCGCGGCCGCGCTGGCCACCGAAAAGCGTATGGTCAAGGTCATGTGCGAGGCCCACAGCTCCGCCTTACGTAGCCGCATCGCAGCTTTGTGCAGCAGCTTGTTGGCTACGGCATAGGCACCCTCCGGCGTGCGCAGTTCCGGAGACAGAACGTGGGAGTGGCCAATTGACTTCTGGTGTTCCAGCTCAGGGTCACCAAAGTCCTCGCCGCGCAGCCAGTGCCACAATTTTTCACCCCCTATCCCACCCCAAACGGCGTGCAACTGTTCCCGGTCAAGCGACAGCAATTGCTCCATAGTGTGGATTCCGCCCTGGTGCAGCCGCTTCTCCATGCGCGCACCCACGCCCGGAAGGTCACGGGGTGTCAACGCGGCCAAGGCGTCATGCAGCAGATCAGGCGTGAGAGCTACGAGGCCATCTGGTTTTTCCATATCGGACGCGACTTTGGACAAGTACCGGTTGGTCGCCAGCCCGACCGAGCAACGAAGCGTCGAACCAACCTTGCGACGAACTGCGGCCTTGACGTCCCGGGCCAATTCGAGCGCTGCAGTCAGAGGCTGCTCCCGGCCTAACAGCCGGCAAGCCATCTCGTCGATGGACATTACCGAAGTAACAGGCAGACAAGACTCCACTGCCTCCACAACCCGATGGTGGTAGTCAACATACAACTCGTGCCGGGCTTCGATCAGCACGATGCCGGGGCAGAGCTGCTTGGCTTCCCCAACCTGGGTTCCGGTACGTACTCCAAATTGCTTTGCCTCGTAACTGGCGGCGATGCAACACGTGGTATCTGCCAGCAGCGGCACCACGGCCATTGGGCGGTCGCGAAGCTCCGGTCGAAGCTCCTGTTCAACCGACGCAAAGTAGGAATTGAGGTCCAGGAACAGCCACTGCAGCCGGGGATCCCCCATCCGGAACGTGTTGTGGATCGTGTTGGTCACATCACACTATTTTTGCCCATATCGGATTCTTTATGGTGATGCTAAGCTTTGTGCCATCGGTGGTTTTCGGGAAAGTGGACGCATGTTGTCCCAAAAGGGAAGGCTGCCGTAGAAAATATTTTGAATCCTGGAAAACCATCCCCCGGGTTTCGGGTCTCATAAAGCGTGGAGCTTCAAGATGCATTTTCTAAACTTCCACAACCTCGCACACTGGTTCTTCCAGTTTGAGTCGTACGGTCCGGCAATTTTAGTCACCATCGGCGCAGCCTTGCTGATCGCTTGCGGTATCGGCGCAACCTGCTCGCCATGTGAAGAGAAGGACGAAGTTTTTCACCGCCAGGTGTTCTAAGGACCGTACTTTCACGATCCGCCCGAAAGCCCCCGCTCGACCGCCC
>DASRRN010000669.1:0-3305 GCA_035695685.1 Acidobacteriaceae bacterium
GACCGCCAACCGCCTGCGATTCCCGCTGCTGGCCGGCTCCTCCCTCCCTGTTACCTGGCGCTTGCCAGACGTGGATATCCCGATGGGTGCGGAGGTGCAAGAGGCGGTGATGGTCGGTGTGGGCGAATTCGACGGCATGGATTTCGACGCGCTCGAAGCCCTGCAGTGCATGCTGGAGCGGCGCAAGGGCGGCGAGACGGGAGTAAAGGCGGTGCAGTTGCTCGAGGGTGACGATGTCTGGGCGGCTGGGAACGCGGGTCGTTGGTCTAAGGATCTGCTAAGCTCCGCCCTTTCGCGCAGCGACACGCCGTTGGGCCTGACCGTGCTGGACGGGCGCACGCAGGACCTGGTGGCCTCCGGCGTTTTACCGCAGTTGGTCAAGAACCCGGCCGCGTATTGCATTGAGTACAACGATGGTACGCGCGCCACGCTGCTGATGCTCAATGGAGCCATTATGGATTTCAACATCTCCGCGAGGGTAGCGGGCCACGGCTTGGTGTCGACCCAGTTCTTCCTGCCGCCCCCTCCCAACGTCACTGACTCAGCGTGCCTGGCGGCAAAGATCGAGCAGCTGTTCCAGACCCAGCGCGCGGCTTATCCGGTAGAGCGTACCTTGCTGACTAGTGGTCTTCTGGAGGCGTGCCTGCATTCGAGGCACAAGCTGAACCAGCGGTTGGAGACGCCGCAGTTGGCAATGAGCTACCAGCCGCCGGCCGAATCGCAATACGCTCGCACCTGAAGGGGCCAGAATCGATTGGCCTTTGCCTTCACGCGTTCAGGGAGCACGGCATCACAGATCGGAGCGTTGCAGAGCAATTCATCTATCAATCGTTCGATGGACCTTCCCGAGCTGCGGCTCGCAGCTTCTTAACGTCGAGAATGTCCTGCTCCCTTCCGCTTGCGAGTTTATTCTGGATGAGGTCATTTTTGGATATAACGCTCGTCCGGATTTCCCCATCGACAAGCCCCTCGATTCGATTTTCCCAGGCTTCATCGAAACTGATGCCATCGATGTGCTGCAAAATGTCCACTCGGGCAGGAGGCTGGCCGATCTGGAACACCGTGCCGTCCATAAAATCAGCTGGACTGAGACCGCCGAGAGGTGCTCCGTATTGGGCGAGTGCGCGAAACAACGCTTGGCTATTTTCTTCGTCGGCCCGGATGAAGAGATCCAGGTCTTTCGTTGCTCGCGGTTCGGCGTGCACCCCGAAAGCATAACCTCCCACGATAAGGTACTTAACGGCGTGATCGTTGAAGGCGCGTAATAGCTCTTTCAGATCCTCTGGCATCATTGACCGGAACTCTCCCGAAAGCGGCGGCGAAGCCATAGGCCGCTTCGCTGGCATCCCAAACGGCTGAGAGCCGGTCCCCGATGGGCAAACTTTGCCAATAGCGATAGGTTTCCGCTTGCTGCCGTTCGGGGTCTGTAACCCTGCGAATTGTCTTGTCCGCGCTCATTGATTCGGCTCAACTGTTCGGCGGCCTTCTAAAACGGGAGGAGAACCGGTCGAAAACGCCCTGGCATATTACTTCTCCCAGGGCTAATTATAGCTCTGAACGGTTGGCTTTCGACTGCGGCGGCCTGCTCATATCCTTTATGGTCAAGGCTTTCGGGACGTCTTCGCAAATGCCGCAGCGACTACGCGATTGGAGCAAAGTGCGAGCATTTCGGGGCCGGACGGAACAGGCGAGTCTTCTGGGAGTCACCGCTCTGATGCTTTGTATCAGGGCACGACTGAGTCGGGCCGTCGGGGCCCAACAATGGTTGGGCTTTACAGGCTGCGGAAAAATCTAATTCTTTGAAGGGGATGGCCTTCAGGCCGTCCGTAAAAGATTGAAAACAGGTCCGGCTTTAGCCGCTGAGGGAACAGCTTTTGCTTCCTATTCGACCTTTTTCCGCAGCCTGTTTAGCCCCTGGCGCTTCTTCTTCGCCAGGTAACGTCGACACTCCAGCTGCGCGTATGTCTCTCCGAAGATGCTGGTTCTTCAGCACCAACTCGCCGATCAATAACTGCAACCTCGCTGTTTCCTCTTCCAGCTGCCTAATCCTTGCGAGCAGTTCTGGACAAGCAGAATCGCCGGGCATTGCCTCTCCTTTCCAACTCCAAAGATGGATCCGGCCCACATGCGGCATGGTGCCTCTGCTAAGCGTTTAATCGCTAGTCAATACAGCTTTGCGAGTAGCTAGCGGCGCGAAATAGGCGCGAGACTTCCAAGCCAGGAAGACCCAGAGGATCGTCGCCAGAATCGCAAGCTGTGCACCGCCCCTTTGCATCGTGAAGTGATAGTTGATGATATTTGCGATGATGGGCGCGAGCAGGGCCACACCCAGGGGAAGGAACTGATTGACCAGCAACAGGAGGCCCCCGAGAACCTGGACGACGCACACAAGATATACATAGTGCGAACTGACCATAGCCCCTAGGAATGCACCCGACACTCCTGTGAGCGTGGGTGCGGGTAAAAAGTTAAGGAACCCATTGAGGCCGAAAAAAACAAACATCAAGCCAAGAACGACTCGTGCAATCACTACTACGATTCTCATTTCGATTACCTCCATTTACACGTCGAATGCCGGAGTGCAAAATCGACAGCCTGTTATGTTTTTTTAAATTCGGGCATTCCGCCGGCCATCGACCGAGTCGATGTACCCCTGAAACAGTCCCCCATGAATCTCGGCAATGAAGGACTTCGACTCCGGCTTGTCGATTGGTGATTCGCGAGAGCGTTATCCTGACACGTTGAGGGGGACCCAAAGTTGAGGGGGAAGTTGAGGGTAGACGGATCAATCACCAATCCAATGTTGGAATCGCTCGGACGCCCAATGCGATAGTGGTTCTTTCGTCCCGCCGACGTTAAGCGTTAAGTTCATCGAGGCGGATTCCAAAAAGACCGGAATGACCGCAATGGGTACTAGACAGAACACGATGGGTGAGATTCCGAACGAGGGGCTGGGTGGTACTGCCCCACTCACGCCAAAACAAGGCTTGAATGGGCCACCCTACACAGGTTAGGGCCTCGGTCTCAGCCTTAGGCAGTTGTCCATCTTCGGACAGATGGGTCCAATTTCGGTCAGAGATACATCCTCAAGCAGATGGATTCATGCGCTAACTATCCGATGGAACTTGGTGTTCTCGTTAACCGTATCTGGTAGTGTAGTTGCTCCCTTACCTGCTCGTTGTGCGAGGAAACTAAATGCCGTCTCTCTTCCGTGACCTGAGGATCGCCGCTCGCGAACTGTGGAAGTCTCCCGGATTTGTGGCCACGTCTGTCCTGATGCTGGCAATAGGCATCGGCGCGACGAC
>DASRRN010000670.1:0-9573 GCA_035695685.1 Acidobacteriaceae bacterium
AAACTGCCCTATTCCGCCAAACTAAGCGAATTCGCGCACAGCCGCTGAAGTCGAATATAGGCAAAAAGAGCCAAATTTTATCGAATTTTATAAAAGATCCCGCCCCCTCCGGCCGCAACCCTTCGAGTCACGGAGTTTTCAGCAACGGGTTAAAAGCACCTCGTATCCCGCATCGCAAGTCGCCGCGTTGAGGTACCTTGCAATGGGCCGGCGGCTACAGCATTTTTCCTAATGGTGTAGACCGGGTAACTGCACCTGATGCGGCCATTCCGTCGAAAAATGGCCGCACATAACCGACCTCACCAGACCACAGTATTAGGAAAAATGCTTTAAAACATCCAAAACAAGCGACCGTTTATGGGACCTGCGTCCTGAGGGCTATAGCAGTTTCGGAATTGGTGTAGACCGAAGCGATAGGCCCTTACGTGGTTTTCTCCCAAAGAAAACCACACATCGCGATCTTTATCGGACCACAGTAATTCCGAAACTGCTTTAACTTCACCGTCTCTGCGAAACTCGGCAGCCGGTCTCATCGCAGCTCAGCTGAGCATTTTGCGGAACCGCCAGACGCTGAGCACCACCAGCATCAGCGTGAACCCGCCCAGGATCAGAAAGTCCCCCCACAACCCAGCGAAACCCGTGCCCTTGATCATGTTGGAGCGGGCAATCACGCTGAAATGGCGAATCGGGTTGATCCACACTAACGGCTGCAGCCAGTGCGGAACCGCTTCCGCCGGCGTGACCGCCCCCGAAGCTGTGGTGAGCAGGGGATTGACAAAAAAGCTGGTGAGCTGTGCCTGCTGTGCCGACTTCGAAAACGTCGCAATCACTGTGCCCAGGGCGATGCCGGACAATATGCACAGCGACGCGCCACAGAACACAACGAAGAGGTTTCCGTTAAACGGAACGTTGAACGCAAGCTTCATGAAAAGCGTAGCGAAAATCACCATGAGCATCAGCAGCAAAAACAGCGGCGCAATTTTGGCCACGATGATCTCTGATGTTTCCGCCGGCGACATAACGAGTTGTTCGATCGTGCCCGCTTCCCGTTCCTTCACCATGGCGGCGGAGGCGACAATGGAGCCATTCAGGATGAGCAGCAGCCCGAGAACCCCCGTAACCACAAACCAGCTGTTGATCAGGCCTGGATTGAAAAGAAACGCCCGCGTCATCACGGCTTGCCCTCGGCGGCTCACCGGCGACGCGTCGACCTGCGAAAAGCGCGCGTGCAATCCGTTCCCCGACAGCCCCTGGTTCCAGGTCAGGATCACCCCCTGGGCATAGGATCGAGCGATCGTTGCCGTGTTGGCATTCATTGCGTTCAAAAGGAACTGCACCGTGACGGGCCGTCCGCGCTCCAGGTCGCGGGCAAAATCCCGCGGGATGACGGCCCCCGCATCAAGATCTCCGCGGCTGATGGCATCTCCCAATTCATCCACCGAGTTGTAGTAACCGGCCAGGCGAAAGCTGCGGCTCTCCGTCAGCGTAGACGCCAGGTCGCGGCTCTGCATGGTCCGGCTTTCGTCAATCACACCCAGCTTCAGATCCGACACCGTGGCGTTCAGCACTACGCTGAACAGTAGAAGTTGCAGAATCGGTGGCAAGATCAACGACATCGCGAGCCGCCGGTCGCGGCGGATCTGCGCGAACTCCTTGCGCAGCAGCGCACCAAACCGGCGACTCGAAAAAACCTGAAAGCTTGCTTTCATCATTACGCCGCCAGCTGCATGCGGCGGAGTTTGCGCCACGCCAGGAGGTAAAAAGCGCACCCCAAAACACCGATGAGGATCACCTTCCACCACACAGCCGGCCACCCGCCCCCCTGCAGCAGAAAGTCGCGCACAATGTCAATGTAATAGCGGCCCCAGACGAAGTTCGAAATCCAGCGAATCTGGATCGGAATATTCTGAATGGGAAAAATGAGACCGGCCAGCATGAACACCAGCAGGAACCCGCCCAGCGCAACTGCCTGCATGGCCGCCGCCTGATTCGGAATGAGAGCCCCGATCATGATTCCAAAGGCCGCTACGCAAAACGCGTACAGCACCGTCGCCACCAGAAACGGCGTTGGGTCGCCGGCGATCCCAAGTCCAAAATAAGTGAACAGCAGCGCCAGCAGAAGCACGCTGTCCACCATGGCCACCACCATGAAAGCGAGGATCTTTCCCAGCAAAAATTCATGCGCCGAGATACTGGAGACGTAGACCTGCAGAATCGTTAACTGCTCTCCTTCGCGCGCCATGGCCAGTGTGGCCAGCATGGGAGGGAACAGTGACAGCGCCAGCACGAAGACTCCTGGCCCGTAAAATTTCATCGAGGAAAGGCCGGGGTTGTACCAGAAGCGAATCGCGGACTGCACCGGCATCGGCTTCGCCGCCCCTCCGTTTGCCGTGTTGAACGCGTTGGTGATCTGCGATGCATAACCGTCGATCAAGCGCGCAGTGTTGGCATCGGAGGCGTCCACCAGAACCTGTATCGGGGTGTTTGCGCCGCGGGCCATGTCCCTGCCAAACCTTTTCGGGATAATCAGAACCGCACGCGCTTCATTGCTCAGGAACGACTCTTCCGGACGCTGATCCACGGCAGAAGGAGTGATTTGGAAGGTCATCGATTCGCGGAATGCATCAATCAGCTCGCGCGATGCCGGCGAATTATCGAAATCCTGCACCGCCAAGGGCATATTCTTCACGTCCAGCGAAATGGAAGAGCCCATCAGGATAAGCTGGGTCAGCGGGAGGATCAGCGCCAGGGCGAGCGCCCGCTTATCGCGCAGAATCTGGATCAGTTCTTTCCGGGCCTGGGCGAAAATGCGTCGCACGGCGTCAGTCCTCCGAACCCACCTTGCCCTTCAATCGGGCTTTTTCCACCACGCTGATAAACACGTCTTCGAGCGAGAAGCGCCCCGGTTTCGCGGAGATGACCCTGATCCCTGCCTGCGCCAGCTTGTCGCGATAGAATCTCTCACCCGTAGCCGGGTCTTCGTTCAACACGATGTGCAGCCGGTTTCCAAATAGAGAAACTGCCCAACGCTCCTCGTCCCTCTTCAAAAGGTCGAGCGCTCGTTGCGGCTGATCGGTGATAAATTCCATCAGATGTCCTGGCTGCGCTGCTTTGATGGCGGTTGGTGTACCTTCGGCCACCAGTTCGCCGGCCACCATCAGGCCCAGCCGGTTGCATTGCTCCGCCTCCTCCAGATAGTGGGTGGTCACCAGAATCGCTGTGCCCGCATCCGCCAGCCGGTTGATCATCTTCCAGAAAGATCGCCGCGCCAACGGGTCCACGCCCGAAGTCGGCTCGTCGAGAAACAGCACACTCGGTTCATGCATGATCGCTGCGCCGAAGGCCACCCGCTGCTTCCAGCCCTGGGGCAGGCTGCCGGTGAGCTGCTCTTCGCGCCCCTGCAGACCAGAAAACTCAAGCACCCACCGCTTCTTTTCGTCGCGCTCCTCGCTCGGCACGCCGTATACCCCGGCAAAGAACTCCAGGTTCTCTTCTAGGGAGAGGTCGTTATAGAGCGAGAATTTCTGCGACATGTATCCAATGCGCTGGCGGACATCGCCCGACCGTAGATGTTTGGTCCATCCGGCGAGTTGAACTCCTCCGCCGCTCGGTTCGACCAGGCCGCACAGCATCTTTATAGTCGTGGTTTTGCCCGCGCCATTCGCGCCCAACAGTCCATAGATTTCGCCGTAGTGAACTTCAAGGCTTAGCTGCCGCACGGCTGTGAAGGGGCCGAATTGTTTGCTCAGTTGCGAGGCTCCAATCGCCACCTGGCCCATGTGCTCGGTGTGGCTATGGCGCGCTGGAAAAGGCTCGTCGTGCACCTGCTGTCCCAGTGCCCGCAGCTGCGCCACAAACGTGTTCTCCAGCGTCGGCTCATCCAGCCGCGTTTCCTGGATCTCCAGGCCCGCAGCTTTTAGACTCTGTTCGGCAATGGCTCGCGCCAGATCGGGATGCGGCGTCAGTAGATCCAGCCGGTCGCCAAAGCGCTGCACATCGAGAAGTTCGCCCGTTTCTGCCAGTGGCGAAAGAATCTCTTCCGCCACTGCAAGATTCGACACCCGCAGCTCCATTCGCTGAGCGCCCAATTTTTCGCGCAGTTCCTGCGGAGTGCCGAGGTCGTGAATTTCACCTTGATGCATCAATGCGACCCTGTGGCATCGTTCCGCTTCGTCCAGATACGGCGTCGCCAGTAAGATCGTCAGCCCGTCGGCCGCCAGGTGCGCCAGAGTGTTCCAGAACTCACGCCGTGAGACCGGGTCGACGCCGGTTGTCGGTTCATCCAGCAACAGTACGCGCGGCTCCGGTACCAGCGCGCACGCCAGGGCAAGTTTTTGCTTCATGCCTCCGCTTAGCTTTCCCGCCAGTCGTGAGGCAAAACGATCCATGTCGAACATCTGCAGATAGCGATGCCCGCGCGAGGCGATATCTGCCCTGGGCACCCGCCGCAATTCCCCGATATAGCGAATGTTTTCCTCGACCGTAAGGTCCGGATACAGGCTGAAATTCTGGGTCAGATAACCCGTCTGCGCACGAGCCTCGCGCGCCGCCACGCCGAAAACTTCAACCCCGCCGGAAGTCGATTCCATCACTCCGGCCGCGATCTGGAAGGTTGAGGTCTTGCCTGCTCCATCCGGCCCGATCAGGCCACAGATTTCGCCCTCGTGCACGTCCAGACAGATGCCGCGCACCGCCTCCATTGCACCGTATCGCTTTACCAGGTTGTGGATCCGGATCGCGACGGACCCCAGGGCAATCGCGGACTCGAAGGGTACCGGAGGCGCTGAGGTTACCATGCGCGTCTCACCGGTTGAACCGGCCGGGCGGCCAGGTGCTGCCTTCAACCAGGATCTCTCCATCCGCCGGCATGCCAGGCTTGGCGAACCCGATGCCGCTTTTCAGTCGCAGCTTCACCCCCACCACTTGCTTTACGCGGTCGTCGCGAAAGTAGGTATTTTCCGGAGTAAATGTGGCCTGCGGATCGATTCGCTCCACGTACGCGTCGAGGGCTTTTGCCGGATCTGAGTCCAGGTAGATACGTGCCGGTTGACCGACCTTGACTTTGCCGATCTGCCCTTCGGGGACAAATCCCCGCAGGTACACCTTGCTTAGATCCAGCAGGGTCACAATGGGCGTCCCCGCCTGCACCACCTCGCCCGGCTCCGCCGCCCGCGTCATCACCGTGCCATCGAAGGGTGCCTTGAACGTTAGATCGCTTCGCGTCGCCTGGGCTTCGGCAAGCTGGAACCGCGCCTGGTCGGCCAACGCCTGGGCGTAGGCGATCTCCGATCGTTGCTGCGCCAGTTGCTTGCGCACCGTGGATGCCTGGAAACCGCGAATCCCGGGATTAGAAAGCGTCGCCTGGGCCATGGTCAACATGCCCCGCGCCGACTCCAACTTACGCTTTGCTGCCGCCACCGCCGCTGCTTGCTGTTCCGCCGTGGCGTTGGCCTGCCTGGCCTGCCGTTCTGACACCGCGTCCGTCTTGCGCAGCTTGTTATAAGCAGTCCGGTCAAAGTCGGCCATCTGGAACGCAGCTTCCTGGTTCGCCAGGTCCGATTCCGCAGCCGCTACGTCGGCCTCCGCCTGGCGCACGCGGCCACTCGCATCCACTTTCGATTGCTCCGTTTGCAAGTCGTTCTGCTGTAGCTGCTCCTGAAGCACCGCAACCTGATCGCGTGAAGATTTCAAGCGTGCCTCGGCCACCATCACCGCAGCGCGAGCCTGATCTGCCCGGGCGAAAACCTGCTCGTCGTCGAGTACCGCGATCGTTTCTCCGGCCTTGACCGAGTCTCCTTCCCGGAACCGAACTTCCAGGATGCGTCCCGTCGTCTTGGGGGCAACCGCCGAATCGTCTCCCTCGATACGCCCGCTCAGCGCCACCATGCTGCGAGGGATCTTCGGCGGAGCGACAAAGTTAGTCCAGATCAGGTAAAGAGCGAACACGATCGCCGCCACAATAGCTACCTTGGCGATCACGGGGATCGGTGTGCGAGGCTGCGGCGCATAGCCGTCAGTCGCGCTTGTCTCTGAAGTCGATGCCACCGAAGGAGGAGTTTCGGTGCTGATCATTCTGGTCATTTCATCCTCCACCGGCACCGCATGCAACAGCTCACGCCCCGCAACAGGGCGTTTCCCAACGTTGCAGGATGGGATCGGGGGACAACGGCATATTAGTGAATCAACTTATATTAGTCGATCAACAAAATGAAAAATCGTATCCTTGCTCCGGTAACCTGCTCCGGTAACAATCAGATTCGCCCATCCGCCAAAGTTGAGTCCGCCCGGGAAAGGCTGAATCGCGCGGCCGAGTCCGCGAAGCGCTCGCAAAACATCTCGTTGATAGCCTGGATGGAGGCCACGCCAGTTAACACTGTCTCCGTCAGGCTCAAGACCCGGGAGCTGCGCGGAAGGTAGGCGAGATGCGGCGCAGACCCGCCACCACCTGCGGGTTGAACAAGCCGGTGTTGCGGATGGCGCTGCTGTCTAAATAGTGCGCGGAGAATTCAGAGCCCTTCTCCAGTCCCAGCTTCTCACTCGATGCTGCTACGACCAGCGAGTCGTTAAGCCGGGAGTAGAAAAGAGGCTTGATGCCGAAACGATCACGGACGAGATATAAGACCTCATTCCTCTGGTCCAAAAGGCCGATAGCGAATTCGCCACGCAGGTGAGACACGAAGTCTTCACCATATTCTTCGTACAAGTGAACGATGATCCCGATCGCTTCTTGCCGGAGAGGTCGCAAGGGCGGCCGCGTTTCGCCTACTTCCCTTTCAGTGCGGGGCCGCGCCAGTGTATCGGAGCCGATGTTGCGATGACAACAATACAACGGAAGGGTGCCCCAGGTCTCGATTTTGAGACCTGGGATCCTCCTGGTAGAGGTCGATTAGGTCCCGTGACATTACCCCAGGTGAGAACAGATCCTTACCTTTCCCTCTATCTCCTAGGGTTACAGCGAAGGCAATCCGCAAGACTGATAGATCTTCGACATGTACTGCATGTCGAGCAATCCCTCCTCTCCCGCGGTCTTCGGTGTCTTATCTTCAAGAACGCAATCAGAGAAGTAATCGGCTTCCGCGGTGAACTGTGACGGGTCCTTACTCGGGTTTGGCTCATCGAGCATGATGGGCTTACCTCCCGCCGGGTCAGCAAACTGGGCCGTAAGGTGAAGCCCCTGGTAGGGAAACGCCGGCTCCGCATACAAGAAACCCATCGACCCATGCACCCGGTAGAACCCATTCATCGGGGCCCCATAACTGGTGTTGCAACAAGCCACCACTCCGGAAGGAAACTTCATCGTCCACGACACATTCTCTTCTACCGTGTCGAACCGTCCGTCATGATCGATGACCGACGAATATCCCTTAAGGTCGATCGGTTCCTCGCCCGTGAGATAGCGGCAGGCGTTGAGGGAGTAGACACCCATATCCATTAATGGGCCGCCGCCCGCCAGCTTGCGGTCAAGCCTCCATTCCCCGGCCCTTTCCCTGAAGCCGTTGGCGCTTTCGATCGCCTGGATCTTGCCCAGCTTGCCCTCGCGGATAAGCTGCATCGCCCGCAGATTCGTCGGCTCGTAGTGGCAGCGATAGGCGATCATCAGCTTCTTGTTCGCCTCTTTGCAGGCCTTGATCATCGCCATCGAATCCGCCACCGAAGTGGCCATCGGCTTCTCGCACAGCACGTGCTTGCCCGCGCGTGCGGAGCGGATGGTGTACTCCGCATGCATGCTGTTGGGCAGTGCCACGTACACCGCGTCAATCGCGGGATTGTTCTTGAACTCGTCCATATTTTCGTAGCTATAGATTGAGGTCTCCGGTACCCCATACTGAGCCGCCTGCGCCAAGGCCTTATCGCGATGCCCGCTCACCAGCCCAGTGATTTTCGAGTTCTTGCTGGCCAGCACTCCAGGCATGAAGTGACCCATGGAAATGCGGCCGAGGCCGATAATCCCATAGCCGATCTTGCGATCGCCCCCTTGTGCCAACAGCGGAGGAACCACTTGGGAAGCAGCCCCGGCCATCGCCAGGCGGGTAAACTCTCTACGGTTAAGCATGATGGATCCTCCAGCGCGCCCGAATAGTTTAGACGCATTTCTTGAAATGACGAAAACGCGGGCAGTCCCGGCTCCTCTTACAATCAGAGCCAGCATGTCGAAACCTCTGCTCGTTCTCATTCTGCTGTCCCTCACGATCGGTCCAGCGCTCCGCGCTGAGTCAACGCTCTCTCAAGGCACGAAATCAAGCATCGACGCCGCCACCAACCAGGTTTTGGCCTCGACCAAAGCCCCCAGCGCCTCGATCGCCGTCGTCAAGGACGGCCAGATCGCCTATCTCCAGGCATATGGTTTGGCCCGGCTCTCTCCACCAATGGAAGCCACCCCGCAGATGCAGTACTCCGTCGGATCGATCAGCAAGCAGTTCACCGCGGCCGCCGTACTCTTCCTGGCGCAGGAGCACAAGCTCACCCTGGATGATCCCGTGTCGAAGTACCAGCCCGACCTGTCGCGGGCCAGGGAAGTCACCATCCGCATGCTCCTTTCGCACACTTCGGGCTACCAGGATTATTGGCCGGAGGACTACGTCATGACCTCCATGATGGTGCCTACGACCGCGCAGCACATCCTGGATGTATGGGCAAAGAAGCCATTGGATTTCGACCCCGGCACGCAATGGCAGTATTCCAACACCAACTATGTAATCGCCGGCCGCATTGTGGAGCAGGTCAGCGGCATGTCCCTGATCGATTTGTTGAAGAAACGCATATTCGTGCCCTTGGGTATGGACAACGTCTACGACACAGACGCCAGCAAGTTGCCCGCCACCGACCCCACCGGCTACGAGCGTCACGCCCTCGGACCCGAACGCCCTTCGCCCCAGGAAGGTGCTGGATGGATGTTCGCCGCCGGCGAGCTTGCCATGCCGGCCCACGACCTGGCGCTTTGGGATATCAGCATGATGAATCGCTCCCTGCTCGAACCAGCTTCTTATGTGCAGATGTTGACCCCCGTCCTGCTCAAAAATGGCGCCAACACCGGTTACGGCCTCGGGGTGGAATTGGGTAAGCGCGACGGCCACAACTTTATTGAGCACTCGGGGGAAGTCTCGGGGTTTGTCTCGGAAAACATAGTATTTCCAGACGACCGTGCGGCTATCGTCGTCCTCACCAATGAGATGGCCACTCATGCGGCACGCTTGATTGCCGATAGGATCATGCCCATGGTATTGGGGCTCCCAGCATCAGCCCCAACCAAGGAGGAGGCGCAGGCGCTCGCTATCTTCAATGGCCTCGCCGACGGGCACATCGACCGCAGCCTTTTCACCAACTACTGCAACGCCTATTTCAACCAGCAGACAGTGGAGGATTTTGCCTCCAGCCTGAAGCCCTTGGGACCACCGCTCAGCTTCAAGGAAACCAAGCAGGAATCGCGCGGCGGCATGATGTTCCGAATCTTCACGGTCACCTTTCCCGATCGCGAGCTGAAGGTGACCACCTATCAAATGCCCGACGGAAAACTGGAACAATACTTAGTGATTCCCTAACATCCGCAAACTCGGTCCAGGTCAGGGACGGGTG
>DASRRN010000671.1:0-6027 GCA_035695685.1 Acidobacteriaceae bacterium
GATACCTTTCACTTTCGATCTAACCTCGCGTTGCAAAAGTTTCCTGGAAGTTCCGATGTGTTCCAGACAACGTTGAAGGCGAATTTCAAAGACAATGCATTCCAGCTCATTCACAACTTTGTCCCGGAACCGACCAGCCAGGAGAGGTCGCAATGATTCGATTGATCGCGGTGGGGTTTTTGTTATCGGTTTTAACCTTGGCAACTGTTTCTCAGGCCGAGGTTCCGTCGAACCCACCCACCCCGCAAACTATAGTGACGTTGAGCTTCAATGCCGCAGTGCTTCAGACGGCGGAAGCAAAGCGGGAACTCGGAGCATTGCAATCGAAACTTGCGCCGCGACAAGCACAACTCCAGGCGCTCAACAATGAGGTCGAAGGGTTGCGCAAGCAACTCGCCGACGCGGGGGACAAGCTCACTGTTGTGGACAGAGAAACACGCGAGCGGTCGCTGGAGGAGAAAGAGAAGCAGCTTCAGCGCCAGGCCGAAGACTTCAGAAACGATTCGCAGAGCGAGTCTCAGCAGGTGTTTCAGAAAGTGGCACAGAAGGTTTACGCTTTCCTGCAGACGTATTCCCAGCAGCATGGGTACTCGGCGGTGATCGAGCGCGGCTCCGACGCTGCACCGGTTGTCTGGTACGCCGCCGGTAACCTGGATATCACAGACCAGCTGACCAAGGCCTACGACGCACAGGCCTCTTCTGGTGGTTCCAGCGGCGGCAGCGCAAGCACACCGGCGAAAACTTTGCCCGATAGTCCATCACCTCATCGATAGACCACTGGTGTTCGATTCCGGACATCGGAGACCAACTTCGAACATAAATTTAGGAATTTAGTCCCGTAAGGACGGCTGAGCTTAGCCCAGGACGCTAGTCCATAAGCGCTAACTTGTTTGGGATGTTTTTCTTCAGATCTCCCACGAAATCGTCATCCTGAGCGGAGCGCTTCACAGATTTATCGCGTGACACAGCGCTTGATGGCGCGGAGTCGAAGGACCCCGAGGATGCTTATCTTGCCTATGCCGTTCGGAGCTTTTCAACCACCGAAGCCCGCACCGGGCGGACCCGCCACGGTCTTTCCCTGGGGTCGAGAACACTGAGAAGCCGTGCCCTTCGTCTAGAGTTTGGTTATCGAAATGCATCCTACAGCGTGAGTCAGGGGTGGCCGAGATGCAGACAGTTCTCCCGGAGCTACGGTACGCGCTGAAACAATTGTGCAAGAATCCTGGGTATTCCCTGGTTGTGATCGTTACCCTGGCCTTGAGCATCGGTGCGAACACTGCGATCTTCAGTGTGGTGGACGCGCTCCTCTTGCGCCCGCTTCCTTATCCAGAGCCTGAGCGGCTGGGATCGCTGATGCAGAGGATTTCCGGTCCGGCGAATGTCACCTATCCGGTCAACATCGATGGGGAGACGTGGCGACACCTCCGAGAGATTCCCGCTGTAACGGCGGCGGTGGCCAGCAGTGCCGGTGGCGTGAATCTGGAGGCAGCCGGACGAGCTCAGTATGTTCATGGCCAGCGGGTCTCCGCGAGCTATTTTGACGTCCTTGGGCTTCGCCCCTTGATTGGCCGCAATTTTACCGCGGCGGAAGACACGTCAGGAGGATCCAGAGCTGTTGTTCTCAGCTACAGCCTGTGGAAGAACACGTTCGACGGCGACCCCAACATTATCGGCAAGCCGATTCGCCTGAAGGGCGTTGCTTACACGGTCATTGGTGTTCTGCCTGCTGGTGCTCAGACGCCCTCGCCAGTAGACTTGTGGACCTCGCTTCGCCCGGACACATCGGAAGAGGGAGGCGGGGACAATTTCGAACCGATTCTGCGGCTCAAGAAGGGAGCCACCTGGCAACAGGCCGACGCACAGTTGAGCCAACTACAGTCACTAACCAGCCGCGTTGTGCAGAAGAGGCATCCGGGCGCTCGCGTCTTCTACTACGCGGTACCGCTCCAGCAAAGCCTGGCGTTGGAAACACGCGCCCCGGCGATGATCCTGATGTCAGCCGTAGGTTTTGTGCTGCTGGTCGCCTGTGCCAACCTGGCGGGCCTGGCCCTGGTGCGGGTCGGCCGCAGAGCAGCCGAGATTGCGACCCGGCTAGCGTTGGGGGCCACGAAATGGGCCATTCTCCGTCAATTCTGGATCGAGAGCCTGTTGCTCACTCTTGCAGGCGGCGCAGCAGCGCTGCTGGTTGGGAGCCTGACGCTCGAGCTCATGAACCGGCGTATTCCGAAGAATTTTCTCCCTCTGGGCGGGGTCTCCATGGACTCGCGAGTTCTATTGTTCACTGCCGCGGCTGGTATCGGGGCCAGCTTGTTTTTCGGTCTGTTGCCGGCGCTTGGGGCGCGACGCATCGACGTACGATCCGCCTTAGCCATGGGCGGCAGCCGTTCTATTGCGCAGTCGGGCGGCACGCGGACACGGTATGCGCTGATTATTGGGGAAGTGGCCTTAACGGTGGTTCTGCTCACGGTCGCAGGTCTGCTCATACGGACCCTGGTCTACCTGAGGACACTGCCGCCTGGATTCAACCCGAACAATGTCGTGGTTGCAAAAGCATCGCTCGATGACGCGCGTTACAACGATCGGGCTTCCTTCTTAAAGCTATTGAATGAAAGCATTGAAGCCATGCAAAACATCCCTGGGGTGCAGGCTGCTGCTGTGGGGTTGACGGTCCCGTATGAACACGCGATGAACTACTCGGTACAAGTCGCCGATGGCCCACAGACGGGCGACCACGACATGACCAACCTGATTTATGTGACGCCATCTTATTTCGAGACGCTGCAGATCTCCCTTCGATCGGGACGCCTTTTCGCGGCAAGCGATACACCAAACAGCCAGTATGTTGCCGTCGTGAATGCGGCGTTCGCGAAGAGATATCTGGGCCGAGAGAATAGCGTTGACCGCCATCTGCTGAGTGACGGAAACACGATTGAAGTTGTGGGGATCGCGGCTAACGTAGTCACTCCGCCTGGCATAAACCCCGGAGCTCCCATGGTCGCAGAACCTACGGTATATGTGCCTGCGACACAAATGCCGACCCAACTGGTCAATCTCGCGCACGTGTGGTTCCAGCCGAGCTGGATTGTTCGTAGCAAAGGGAAGTCTGGAAGTATTGAACAGCAAATGCAGCAGGCCCTTAGCCGGGTAGATCCTGATCTGCCGGTCTCCGGTTTCTACGCGATGAGCGATGTTCTTTCCGAAGCATTGCTCCTAGAGCAGGCGGAGGTGGGCTTGCTGACGACGCTCGCCGCCCTGGCCCTCCTGCTCTCTTCGGTGGGTATCTACGGATTGGTCTCGAACCTGGTGACTCAACGCACCCGCGAACTCGGCATCCGCATGGCTCTTGGCAGCACATTGCCGGGAGCGATGTTTGAAGCTTCCCGCTCCGGTTTTGTTGCCACTGGCGCCGGGTTGGGCGGAGGACTGCTGTTGTCGTCCGCGGCGGTAAAGGTACTGCGGAGCCAGCTCTTTGGCGTCGCTTTGTACGATCCGCTTACGTTGTGCGCGGTGTCTGGACTGCTCGCCCTGGTCGCTCTCCTGGCGGCCGTTCTGCCAACCTTCAGAATCGCGAAGATCGACCCGGTGGAAACACTTCGGGCTCAGTGAGTCAATGCTTTATTCTGTGCGTAGCGCTTCGACTGGGTTAATGGAAGCAGCACGCTGCGCTGGTATGACGCTGGCGACGAGGGCGCAGCAGCCCAGGGCGGCAATGGAACCGGCCAGTACCAGCGGGTCCCAGCTCTTGACCTGATACAGCTGCGTGGCGAGCAGATGACCGCAAGCGATCGAAATCGGAATGCCGATGGCGAGGCCGATGACGACTTGCCGAAAGGCCCCACGCAAAACCAGGCGAACGACGTTGTTGCGGTTGGCGCCAAGGGCCATGCGTACGCCAATCTCACTGGTGCGCCGCTCTACGGTATATGCTGTGACCCCGTAGAGACCCACGGCCGCGAGCAGGAGCGCGAGCAGGCCAAAGAGCCCGGTCATCTGCGCCACCGCACGTTTTTGGTCGAAAGTGCTATCGACCTGCTCCTGCAGTGGCTGCACATTGATGATGGTCAGATTAGGGTCGATCTCGCTGAAGGCCTTGCGGATGAGCGCTTCGATGCCCATCTCGCTTCCACGCAACTGAAGGACTGCGCCCCCAATGTAGTGGGAGCGGTGGTCGACTAAGGCCATGACCGGCTGGTCATAAACGACGTGCTGGGTTAGCGGCGCGTAAAACATTGGTTTGGGCGGACCGCCGGGATTCCTATATTTGGCGTCATGCACAACGCCTACGATTTCCAAGGATGTGTTGTACTTCGGGAGGTCCAGGCCAAAGTGCTTCCCGATAGGATCCTGACCGGGGAAGAAGCGCTTGGCGAAAGCCTCGCTAACTACCACGACGTTGCGGGTAGTGCCTGTGTCCTGCTCAGTGATGGTGCGGCCGCGCACAATAGGCTGGCCCATGGTTTCCAGATACCCAGCGCTGACACGATCCCACGAAGATCCGGAGTCGTCGTTCACCACCTGGGGTGCGCCGTGACCTTCGGGAATGACCAGTTCGCCCCAGTTATCGATGTACGGAGTATAGAGAGCGAGCGCAGCACGCTGCACGCCCGGGATGGCCGCGAGGCGATCCTGCAATTCACGATAGAGCGCATCGAGTTGGGGCTCGGTATAACTGGCCGGCGGCCCATTCATCAAGATGCTGATGCGATGGTCGGTCTCGAAACCAAAACTCTGGTGCTCCAGATTGCGCAGGCTGCGGGTGAGCAAGCCCGCTCCGGCGAGCAATACGATAGAGAGCGTGGCCTGCACAACGACCAAAGCCTTCTGGGGCAGGGTGGCGCGGTCGTGGGTGCTGCGATTGGCGCCACGCAAAGCCTCGACCGGATTGCCGTTGGAGGTGAACCAGGCGGGTGCGGTACCGAAGAGCGCTCCAGTGAGCAGGGACAGGCCAAAGGCGAATGCGAGCACGGGTAGCGACGGGGTGGCATCAATGGGCACATAGTGCGCATGATGAAAGGCCAGTGCGACGATGAGCTTCACCCCGAGATAGGCAACCACGATGCCGGCCACGCCGCCGAGCACGGAAAGCACGATGCTTTCGGTGAACGATTGGCGGATAATCCGTTTTCTGGAGGCCCCCAGAGCCAGCCGCACCGAGGTTTGGGAACGCCGGGCGGCGCCACGGGCCAGCAGCAGGTTGGCAATGTTGGCGCAGGCAATCAACAGCACCAGGCAGCAGACGGTGAGCAGGATACGAAGGCTATCGCCGTAATCGGCCTTCATCACCGCCACGCCCGCACCGCCGGGAACAATCTGGATATGCTGCTTGGGCAGGGACTTCACGATCAGGGGCATGAACTCGGCTGGCCATCCGGAGTCATGGACCATCCATTGGCGGAGAATTCCGGTAAGGCGCGGGGCAACACCAGCTATGCTCGCCCGGGGCTTCAGCCTGCCAATCACCCGCAGCCAGCCAGAGATGGATTGATCGAGCATCGAATTTTGCGCGTTCACCAAAGGTTCCTGCTGCAGAGGCAGCCATAGTTCGGGAGGATTGCTGCGCAGCGTTTCACCAAAGAAGCCCGGCGGCGCAATGCCGGTAATGGTGAAGGGATGGCCGCTCACGATGAACGTCGATCCCACTATGGAAGGATCGGAATTGTACTGTTGCTGCCAGGCGCGATAGCTGAGCATCGCGACCGGCGGGGCGGAGCGTTGGTCGTCACTGGGTGTGATCGCGCGTCCGGCGAAGGCTTTAATACCGAAGGTGCTGAAGTAGTTCCCGCTGACGAATTCGCCGCGCAGCGGCTTGGCAATATTGTCGCTTAGCCCGCGGCGCACACTGAACTGGGCTGCAGCAGCCTGGAAGGCAGCCATCTGCTCGAACTCCGGGGCCGCGGCCTGGAGGCGAAGGTAGAACGGATAGGGGTACAGGCCCCAATCATCCTGCGGCCCGCCCTCCACGCAGCAGTCGGTGCCTGAGCCAATGCGATAGAGGCTCGAAGGATCCACGACCGGGAGCGATTTGAG